>JAKAZN010000213.1 GCA_021815835.1 Pseudomonadota bacterium | reverse complement strand
GCCGCGCCGAGCCGATGGCGAGCTACGCGCGCACCCTGCTGGACGAGATCGACCTGCTTGCCGACGCGATCGGCCGGCCGCTGCCGGTGCGCCACATCCATTGGGGCGGCGGCACGCCGACCGCGCTCACGCCCACCTGGATGCAGGCAATCGCCGCGCGCCTCGCCACCCGCTTCGCCCTCACCGATGACGCCGAGATCGCCGTCGAGATCGATCCCCGCACGCTGACCGAGGAATCGGCCGACGCGCTGGCCGCGATGGGCGTGACCCGCGCGAGCCTGGGCGTGCAGGATTTCGATCCGGCGGTGCAGGCGGCGGTGAACCGGCATCAATCCTTCGCGGTGACCGAAGCCTGCGCCCAAACCCTGCGCGCGCGCGGCATCGGCGCGCTTAATCTCGACCTGATCTACGGCCTGCCGCATCAGACGACCGACGGCGTCGCCCGCACCGTGACCCAGGCGCTGACGCTCGACCCCGATCGCATCGCCGTGTTCGGCTATGCCCATGTCCCCTGGCTCAAGCGCCACCAGCGCCTGATCGACGAGGCGGTGCTGCCTGGCCCCGCCGAACGCTTCGCCCAGCGCGACGCCGCGGAGCGCGCGATCCTGGCCGCGGGCTACGAGGCGGTCGGCCTCGATCACTACGCGCGTCCCACGGACAGCCTGGCGGTGGCGGCGCGCACCGGTCGGGTGCGGCGGAACTTCCAGGGCTACACGACGGACACGGCGCCGGTGCTGCTGGGCCTCGGCGCCTCGGCGATCGGCGCGCTGCCGCAGGGCTATGTGCAGAACGCCGCGCCGATCCCCGCCTGGCGCGACGCGATCCGCGCCGGGCGCCTGCCGGTGGCGCGCGGGATCGCGCTGACGGCCGAGGACCGGCTGCGCCGCGCGGTGATCGAGCAGGTGATGTGCCAGGGCGAGGCGGATCTGGATGCGATCGCCGCCGCCCATGGCGTCGGGCGGGAGGCGCTGCTCGCTTGCGCCCCGGTGCTCGCCGCGCAGGCCGCCGACGGGCTGGTGCGCTGGGACGGGCGGCGCGTGCGCGTCACGCGCGGCGGCCGGCCCTTCGTGCGCGCCGTCGCCGCCGCGTTCGACGCCTATCTGCGCCCCGATCTCATCCGCCACGCCGCCGCGATCTGAAACCTTTCGCCGAACCCAGGGGAGAGACCGTGCCGTGTACAACCTCGCCGCCGGCGCGCATCTGCGCCACGCCCTGATCGCCTCGCGCCGCGAGGACACGCCATTCCGTCACTGGCTGGTCCGCGATGCGCTGCCCGCCACCCTCTGGCCGCTGCTGCTCGCGCTGCCGTTCACGCCGCCGCGGATCGGCGAGACCGCGGGAAAGCGGGAGACGCACAACGCCTCCCGCCTGTTCGTGACCGAGGAATCCCGCGCGCAACTGCCGGCGTGCAATGCGCTGGCGGAGGCGTTCCAGGACGAGGCGACGGTGGCGCTGATCGGCGATCTATGCGGGATCGATCTGACCGGGAGCTTCCTCCGCGTCGAATGCTGCCTGGATACCGACGGGTTCTGGCTGGAGCCGCATACCGATATCGGCGCCAAGCGATTCACGATGCTGATCTATCTGTCGCTGCATCCGGACGCGGAAAACTGGGGGACGGACCTGCTGGATGGGGCGGGGCAGGTGGTCGGGCGCGCCTCGGGGGTGTTCAACACCGGGTGCGTGTTCGTTCCCGGGGCGGATACGTGGCATGGGTTCGCGAAGCGGCCGATCGGCGGGCTGCGGCGCAGCCTGATCGTGAATTACGTGGGGCCGGAATGGCGCTCGCGCCACGAACTGGCCTATCCGGGCCAGGCGGTGGCCGCGGTGGCGGCCGGGGGGTAGCGCGCCGCGCCGAGCGGAACGTTACATTCAGTGTGCAGCCGGCGCGGCGGAAGCGGCCGGCGCGGGCGCCACGCGCCGCAGCAGCGGCACCAGCAGCGCCGCGCCCACGAAGGCCAGGGTCAGCGCGCGGAACGTATCGGCGTAGGCCAGGGTCGAAGCCTCCCGCCAGGCCAGCCCCCGCAACCGTTCCAGCGCCGCGAGATGCCCCGCGCCGGCCGAACCCAGCACCGGGCCGAGCCGCGCGCTCATGCCGGCCAGCAAGTGCTCCATCGCCCCGTTCGCCGGTGTCAGGGTGCCGGCGATCGCCGTGAAATGCAGGTTCGTGCGATCGTTCAGCATCGCCCCGCTGAGCGCGATCCCCACCGCGCCGCCCAGATTGCGCATCATGTTGAACAGGCCGGAGGCGTATTTCAGCCGCGCCGGCGGCAGGCTGCCGAGGCCCAGGGTCACGCTCGGCGCCACCGCGAAGACCTGGGGGAAGCCGCGCAGCACCTGCGGGATCAGCAATTCCCCCGCGCCCCAGTCATGGGTGATGAAGCTGAACGCCCACATGGACGCGCCGAAGGAGATCATCCCGAACAACATCAGCCAGCGCAGATCGACCTTGCGCCCCAGCATCACATAGATCGGCACGCCGACCAGGGAGGCCAGTCCGGTCGAGAAGATCGCCGTCCCGATCTGCCAGGCCGACAGCCCGCGCACATAGCCCAGGAACAGCGGCGTCAGATAGATCGTGGAGAACATCCCGATCCCGGTGACAAAGGACAGCACGCAGCCGATCGCGAAATTGCGGTTGCCGAGCGCGCGCAGATCGACCACCGGATTGGCGAAGGTGAAGCTGCGCAGCGCGAACCCCGCTCCGGCGAAGGCGGCGATCCAGACGCAATCGCGGATCGTGGGATCGGACAGCCAGTTCCAGCGCGCGCCTTCCTCCAGCACGTATTCCAACGTGCCGAGGCCGATCGCCAGCAGCACGATGCCCGGATAATCCGCCCCGCGCAGCAGCGAGAGATCGGCCCGGTCGATATCGACCAGCGCCACCACCAGCGCGGTGACCGCGATCCCCGGCACCAGGTTCACGTAGAACAGCCAGTGCCAGTTGAGCGCGTCGGTGATCGCCCCGCCGATCACGGGGCCCAGGATCGGCGCGATCGCCGCGATCGAGCCCACCACCGCCGCGGCATAGACGCGCCGCTGGCCCTGGAAGTAATGAAACGAGGACGTGAACACGGTCGGGATCATCGACGCGCCCAGCATCCCCTGCAGGCCGCGGAAGACGATCATGCTGTCGATGTTCCACGCCATCCCGCACAACATGCTGGCGATGGTGAAGCCGAGCGCCGATCCGGCGAACAGCCAGCGGGTGGAGAACACGCGGGTGAGCCAGCCCGAGAGCGGAATGACCACGATCTCGGCGATCAGATACGCCGTCTGCACCCAGCCGATGCTGTCCTGCGCGGCCGACAATCCCCCGCCGATCGCCTGCAACGACGCGGCGACGATCTGGATATCGAGCAGGGCGATGAACATCCCCACGCACATCACCGCGAAGGGCAGCACATGCCGCGCGGTGAGCGGCGGGACCGGGTCGGTCATCGCCGGGTCTTTTCGCGCGTATCGACGCTGACCGTGGCCGACAGGCCCGGCCGCAGCCGCCCGAGCGCGCCGTCGCGCCCGTCCAGCAGGATGCGCACCGGCACGCGCTGGACGATGCGGGTGAAATTACCGGTGGCGTTCTGCGCCGGGATCACGCTGAACACCGCCCCGGTGGCGGGCGCGAGGCTGCCCACGTGGCCGTGCAGGCTGCGCCCGGGCACGGCGTCGGCGGTGATGGTCGCTTCCTGGCCGGGACGCATCCGGGCCAGTTCGTCCTCCTTGAAATTGGCGTCGATCCACAGCCCCGCGGCGGGCACGAGCGAGAGCAGCACGGTGCCCGGCGTGACGTAGGACCCCACCTGCGCGGCGCGATCGCCGACATAACCGGCGACGGGCGCGCGGATCTCGGTGTAGCCGAGATCGAGCCGGGCGATGGCGAGCACGGCGGCGGCCTCGGCCTCGGCCGCCCGCGCCCGCGCCTGGTCGGCTTGCAGCACCGCGAGGCTGGTGGTCGCGGCGGCGAGGTTCGCCTCCGCCGTGGCGACCGCGGCGCGCGCGGTGGCGGCCTGGGCCTCGGCCTTCTGCGCGTCCTGGCGGGTGCCGGCGGCGGTGGTGGCGAGGCTGCGGTAGCGCGCGGCGTCCTGGATGGCGAAGCGCGCGCGGGCGCGGGTCCCGGCCAGGGTCGCGGCCGCCGCGCCGATGGCCGCGCGCTGCTGCACGATCCGCGCCGCGGCGGCCGCGCGCGCGGCGGTGCTCGCGTCGAGGGCGGCGACCGCGCGGGCCATTGCCGCGCGGGCGTCGCGACCCTCCAGGCGGACCAGGACCTGGCCGGCGCGGACATATTGGTTGTCGGCGACCGGGATCGCGGCGATGAAGCCGGCGATATGCGGGGCGATGGCGGTGACGTTGCCGCCGACATAGGCATCGTCGGTGGTTTCGATGAAGCGCCCGACGCTCCACCAGCGCCAACCGGCCCAGGCGGCGGCGAGCAGCAGGACGAACCCCGCGCCGAGCAGCAGGGCGCGGCGGCGGGCGCGGGGATCGGCCCGCACGGCGGCGGGGAGGGGGACATCCCCTTGCAGCGCGTGTTCGCTCATGTCGGTGGGGTCCGGGCTGGAGGGGCGGCTTGCAGAACGGAATTCACCATAGTGAGGTCAGTTTCGATATGCAAGTCATGGCGGGGATTTGTGCCGGCGGCGCGTCAAGCCCGCCAGAAGGGCTTGGCCGCCTCGCGCCGTGCCTCGGCCGGGGTGAGCGCGATGTCGCGCAGCATCCGCCCATCCATGCGGGCCAACTCGCTCCGCGC
>JAKAZN010000212.1 GCA_021815835.1 Pseudomonadota bacterium | reverse complement strand
ACCTGCACCAGTATCGCCGGCCGAAGGGCGACAAGGGGGCCTCGGTGGGCGGGCTGCCGGCCAATCCGGACCCGGTGATCGCCGGGCACGAGCCCTGCGGCATCGTCGCCGCGCGCGGGCCGGGCGTGACCGAGGCGGACGCGAAAATCGGCGCGCGGGTGATGGTGCATCACTACCAGGGCTGCACCCATTGCGGCCATTGCCGGTCGGGCTGGCAGCAATTGTGCCAGGAAGTGCCGGTGAAGGTGTACGGCAACAACGCCCATGGCGGGCACGCGAAATATCTGCGCGTGCCGGCCAATACCCTGGTGCCGTTGGCCGACGAATTGTCGTTCGAGGCCGGCGCCGCGATCTCCTGCGGCACCGGCACGGCCTGGGGCGCGCTGCGGCGGATGAACCTGTCCGGCAACGACACGATCGCGATCTTCGGCCAGGGGCCGGTGGGCCTGTCGGGCACGCAGCTTGCGAAGGCCATGGGGGCGCGGGTGATCGCGCTGGATGTTTCGCCCGACCGGCTGAAGCGCGCCAAGGAGTTCGGCGCCGACGAGGTCGTCGATTCGCGCTCGAACGATCCGGTGGCGGCGATCAAGGACCTGACCGGCGGGCGCGGCGCGGATTGCACGCTGGATACGTCCAGCGCGCCGGAGGGACGGATCGCGGCGATCCGCTCGGCCAAGGTCTGGGGCACGATGTGCTTCGTGGGCGAGCGCAACAATGTCACGATCGACGTGAGCCCCGACATCCTGCGCAAGCAGCTCACGATGATCGGGTCCTGGACGTTCTCGGTGATCGGCCAGGCGGAATGCGCGCGCTTCATCGTCGAGCGCAACATCGCCGTCGATCAGTTGTTCACGCATCGCTGGAAGCTGGAGCAGGCCGAGGAGGCGTACCGGCTGTTCGACCAGCAGAACTCGGGCAAGGGCGTGTTCCTGATGTGATCGGGCCGCGCCGCCGCCCGCCTTCACTCCGCGCCGCGATCGCCGCTGCCTATGGCACGCTTGGCCGCCTCGGTTTCACGCCCGGCAGCGCGGGCAATGTCAGCGTGCGCGCCGCGCCGGCGGGGATGCTCATCACGCCCTCGGGCGCGGCGGCGGACGAGGTCGGGGCGCGCGACATTGTCGCGCTGGGGCTGGATGGCGCGGTGCATGGGCGCGGCGTGCCGTCCAGCGAATGGCCGATGCACGCGGCGATCTATCGCGCCGCGCCGACGGCCGGCGCGATCGTTCATACCCACGCGCCATCCTGCACGGCGCTGGCGTGCCTTGGCGAGAAGCTGCCGGCCTTCCATTACATGATCGTCGCGTTCGGCGGGGACGATGTGCGCTGCGCGCCCTATGTAACGTTCGGCACGCCGGCGCTCGCCGCCGCGGCGGTGGCGGCGCTGGACGGGCGGCGCGCCTGCCTGCTCGCCAATCATGGCATGATCGTGCACGCGCCCAGCCTGGCCCGCGCGCTGGAAGACGCGATCGTGCTGGAGAGCCTGGCCGGGCAGTACCTCGCGGCCCGCGCGGCGGGCACGCCGCTTCTGCTGTCGACCGCGGAACTGGAGGCGGCGCGGGAGCGGTTCCGGACCTATGGGCGCGGCGCGGCCGGCGGCGGGTGAATGGGGCCGCCGGCGGCGCGGGGATGGCTGGAACAACCGCCCGGCCGCGGATAGCATCGCGATCCTGATGACCCTGCGCGCTGGATTTTCCCCCGTCTCGCCTATCCCCCTGGACGTTTGGATCCGGGCGCCACGGGCGCCCGGGGACTGAGCGCGCGGATGGACATCCCCGATCACGCCCTTGTGCTGTTCTCCGGCGGGCAGGATTCCGCCACCTGCCTGGCCTGGGCGCTCGCGCGCTATCCGCATGTGGAGACGGTCGGCTTCGCCTATGGCCAGCGCCACGCGGTGGAGCTCGCCTGCCGGCCGAAGCTGCGCGCCGGGATGGCGGCGCTGGGGGATTGGGGCGGTCGGCTCGGCGCCGACCATCTGGTCGATCTCGCCCCGTCGATGAGCGCGATCGGGGCGACGGCGCTCACCTCGGAGGCGGAGATCGCCTTCGGCGCCGACGGCCTGCCCACCACCTTCGTGCCCGGACGCAACCTGCTGTTCCTGACCTATGCCGCCGCGATCGCCTTCCGCCGCGGCCTGCGCCGGATCGTGGCGGGGATGTGCGAGACGGATTACTCCGGCTACCCCGATTGCCGCGACGACACGATCAAGGCGATGCAGGTGGCGCTCAATCTCGGCCTGCAGCGGCGCTTCGTGCTCGAGACGCCGCTGATGTGGCGCGACAAGGCGGCAACCTGGGCAATGGCGGTGGCGCTGGGCGGGGCGGCGCTGGTGGCGCTGATCGAGGAGGAGTCGCATAGTTGCTATCGTGGGGATCGGACGCGGCGCCATCCTTGGGGGTATGGGTGCGGGGCGTGCCCGGCGTGCGAGCTGCGGCGGGTTGGGTGGGAGACGTGGCGGGAAGTGCCTTTACCCGGCGGGTTGCGCCCGCCGACCGCTCCCGCGTCGCGCCGGGCTGTCCCAGGAAAGTAGGGGCCATTTGGCTGCATGCCGATCGTGTCGCCCCGCCTGGTGCGGGGGCTTCGGGTAAGTGGCTCCCTGGAGTGGACTTGCGCGGCGTCTTGCGGTACTCCCTCCACCATGCGCACCCATGCCTCGCCCGCTTCCAGGCTGACCCTGCGATGAGCGCCCGTTCCGCCACCTCCGCCCTCGATGTCGCACGCCTGATCATCGCGTCGCTCAACCTCGACCTCGCGCCGGAGGCGATCGCGCCGGACGCGCCGCTGTTCGGCGAGGGCCTCGGTCTCGATTCGATCGACGCGCTGGAACTCGCGCTGGCGATCTCACGCGAATACGGCCTCGAATTGCGCTCCGACGACGCGCGCAACCGGCAGGTGTTCGCTTCGTTGCAGTCGCTCACCGACTATATCGACGAGACGCGGACGAAATAGCCCGATGCCGGCGCATCCGGGACCGGATCTGCCATTGCTGGCCCGCGCCCCCGGCGCGGTCCTGTTCCGTCGCCCCCATGGGGGCGTGACCACGGGCAACACGACCACGGGCGGCTTTCTCGCCGCCGCGACCCGCCTCGCCGCGACCCTGGCCGCCACCGCCCCCGGACCCGTGCTCAATCTCTGCGCCGATCGTGCGCAGATCGCCATCGGGCTCGCCGGCGCGCTGCTTGCCGGACGGGTCAGCCTGTTCACCGGGGATCGCTCGCCGTCCTGGCTGACTGCCCTGGCCGAGCGCCATCCCGGCCTGACCGCGCTCACCGACACCGACCATGACGCCACCCTGGCCAGCCTCGATCTGCCCAGCCTGACCCTGCCCCCGGTGCCGGACACCGCGACCTCGGCCGCGCCGATCCCGACCATTCCGGCCGATCGCCTGGCCGCCATCGTCTTCACCTCGGGCAGCACCGGCGAGCCGGTGGGCCACCGCAAGAGCTGGGGCGAACTGGTGGCCCGCTCGGTCGATGCGGCGCGGCGCTTCCGGTTGATCGCCGCCCAGCCGGCCTCGGTCGTCGGCACCGTGCCCGGCCAGCATATGTACGGGCTGGAGACCACCATCCTGCTGCCGCTCCACGCCCCCGCCGCCAGCTGGTGCGGCCCGGCCTTCTATCCCGTGGATATTGCCGCCGCCCTGGCCGCCTGCCCCGCCCCGCGCGTGCTGGTCACCACCCCCCTGCAGCTCCGCGCCCTGCTGGCCGCCGAGGTCGCGCTCCCGCCGGTCGCGCGCGTGATCTCGGCCACCGCGCCGCTCGACCCCGCGGTGGCGGCGGCCGCGGAGGCACGCTGGCAGACCGAGATCTGGGAAATCTTCGGCGCAACCGAGGTCGGCTCCATCGCCAGCCGCCGCACCACCGCCGGCCCCGACTGGCGCACCTATCCGCGCGTGCGCCTGACCCCGCACGAGACGGCGAACCGGACGGCAAACCAGGTTCCGTCCCAGCCCGGACTCTTCGTCCTGGTCCACGCCCCGGGCGCCGCGCCGTTTCCGCTGAACGACCGCATCGACCTGGCAGATCCCACGTCCTTCCGCCTGATCGGCCGTCACGGCGATCTGGTGAAGCTCGGCGGCCGGCGTGCCTCGCTGGCCGGCCTGACCAGCATCCTCAACGACATCGACGGCGTGGAGGACGGCATCTTCCTCGCCCCCGAGGATTCGGAGACCCGGCCCACCGCGCGGATGCTGGCCTTCGCCGTCGCCCCCGGCCTCAGCGCCGAGCGCATCCTGGCCGAGCTCCGCGCGCGCATCGACCCGGTCTTCCTCCCGCGCCGGGTGGTGCGCATCCCCCGCCTGCCGCGCGACCGGCTGGGCAAGCTGCCGGCCCGCGCGCTCGCCGAACTGCGCGCCCAGGCGGGCGGGCAGGAGCCGGCATGAGCGCGCCCCCGGGCGGCTCGGGGGAGACCTGGTTCCGCCTTGATCCTGGCCATCCTTGCTTCGTCGGGCATTTCCCCGGCCGGCCATTGGTCCCCGGCGTGATGCTGATCGACGCGCTGATCGCGGCGCTGCCCCCGGCGCCCGGACCGCTGATGCTGGAGAGCGCCAAATTCGCCGCCCCGGTTGGCCCCGGCGCCGAGGTGCGCCTCGGCTGGACCAGGCGCGGCGACGGGCGGATCGCGTTCGACGGCACGCTTGACGGCAAGCGCGTCCTGTCCGGCCTGCTCCGCCGCGCCGCGCCGGGCGCGTGAGCGACCGCCCCACCCCACCCTCCCCTCGCGGGCTTGGGCCGCGCAGCGGATCCCGGTGGGAACGGG
>JAKAZN010000211.1 GCA_021815835.1 Pseudomonadota bacterium | reverse complement strand
CGCTTGATCTGCCCAAGGAGGCATGGCGGCGGGTCACCTGGCGCGAAGGGACCAACACCAAGCTTGCTTCGCGCTTCGCGGCGGTGCGTGTGCGTCCCGCGCAACGCGATTACCAGCGCGCCACGCCGCGCCCCGAGGAATGGTGCCTGATCGAATGGCCGGTGGATGAAGCCGAGCCGACGAAATACTTTCTGTCCACACTGCCTGCGAACATCAGCCGGCGGGCCCTGGTGAACGCCACCAAGCTGCGCTGGCGGATCGAGCGGGATTACCAGGACCTCAAGCAAGAACTTGGACTGGCCCATTACGAGGGACGAGGGTGGCGTGGTTTTCACCATCACGCCGCGCTGTGGGTCGCCGCCTATCGAATAATCCCCCCTGACGCCCCCGACCAACCCATTCTCCGTCTTTCGTGGCGGGAGTAGATTTTTCTTCCAATCCCGTCTATTCACCCCATACAGAAGAAAAATCCTCCCCCATTCCCCCCTCCCAGGAGCCATCCCATGGCCGCCGACCGCGATCTCGACCGCGTGGATCGCGATATCCTCCGCCTCATCGCCGCCGACGCCTCCCTGTCGCTCACCGAGATTGCCGACAAGGTGGGCCTCACCCCCACCCCCTGCTGGAAACGCATCCGCCGGATGGAGCAGGACGGCATCATCCGCGGCCGTGTTGCCCAGCTCGACGCCGCGAAACTCGGCCTCGGCGTCTCGGTTTTCGTCGCCGTCGAAACCGCCGATCATTCCGCCACCTGGCTGGAGCGTTTCGCCGCCGTGATCGCGCGCACGCCCGAAATCGTCGATGCCTGGCGCATGAGCGGCGACGTGGACTACCTGCTGCATGTGGTGGTGCACGATATCGCCGCCTATGACGGCTTCTATCGCCGTCTGATCGCGGACCTCCCGCTGCGCAACGTCACCAGCCGGTTCGCGATGGAGCGGATGAAGGACGCCCCCCTGCCGATCTGACCCGGCTTCCGCGCCCGCCCCGCCCGGCCTACGATTCCCCCATGGACGCCCCCCCCTCCAACCTCCCCGAGTTCAGCGTCTCGGACCTTTCCGGCGCCATCAAGCGGGCCCTGGAAGGCAGCTTCGGCCGCGTCCGCGTCCGCGGCGAAATCACCGAGCTCAAGCGCTACCCGTCCGGCCACATCTATTTCTCGCTCAAGGACGAGACCGCCAAGCTTGCCGGCATCATCTGGAAGAACGCCGTCCCCCGCCTCGGCATGACGCCCGAGAACGGCGTGGAAGTGATTGCCACCGGCCGCATCACCACCTACGCCGACCGGTCCAGCTACCAACTCATCGTCGATCGCCTGGAATATGCCGGGGCCGGCGCCCTGCTTGCCCGGATCGAGGCCCTGCGAATCCGCCTCGCCGCCGAGGGCCTGTTCGATCCGGCCCGAAAGCGCCCGATCCCCATGCTCCCGGCAATCATCGGCGTGATCACTTCGGAAAAAGGCGCCGTCATCCAGGATATCCGTACCACCCTGGCCCGCCGCTTTCCCCGCCCCGTCCTGCTGTGGCCGGTCCCGGTCCAGGGGGAAGGCGCCGCGGCGCGCATCGCCGCCGCCATCGCCGGCTTCGACGCCCTGCCCGCGCATGGCCCGATCCCGCGCCCCGACGTGCTGATCGTCGCCCGAGGCGGCGGCAGTCTCGAAGACTTGATGGCCTTCAACGACGAGGCCGTCCTCCGCGCCGTCGCCGCCTGCACCATCCCGCTGATCTCCGCCGTCGGCCACGAGACCGACACCACCTTGATCGATTTTGTCTCCGATCGCCGCGCCCCCACGCCCACCGCGGCGGCCGAGCTCGCCGTGCCCGCGCGCGCCGAACTGGCCGCCGCGCTGGCTCAATCCGCCGCGCGCCTGGCCGGCGGTCTCGCGCGGATTGTGCAGGAACGCCGCCTGCGTCTCGGCCGCGCCGAGCGTGGCCTGCCCGATCTGCCCGCGCTGCTCGGCGCCGCCCGCCAGCGCCTGGACGATCGGGGGGAGCGGCTGGCCCTGGCGCTGCCGGCCCGTCTCGCCGCCAGCCGCGCCGCGTTCGACCGCGCGTGCGCCCGCCTGCCCGATCTTCCCGCGCTGCTGTCCGCCGCCCGCCGCGGCGTCGCCGATCACGCCGCCCGGCTCCGCCTTGCCCTGCCCGGCCTGTTGGAGCGCAAGCGCGGCGCGCTGGCCCTTTGCGCCCAATCGCTCGGCTTTGCGCTGCGCCACGCGGTCGCGCGCGGCCAGCGGGACGCGGCGCGCATCCTGGGCCGGCTCACGCCCGCCCCGCTGGCCGCGCGGATGCGCCAGGCCCGCGCCGTGCTGGACGGGGCCGGCGCGCGGCTTGAGGGCGTCTCGCCGCTTGCGGTGCTGCGCCGCGGCTACGCGCTGGTCACTGATGGCACCGGCCACCCGCTGACCGAGGCCGCCGCCATCGCCCCCGGCGCCGCGCTGCGCCTGCGATTCGCGGACGGGGAGGTCGCCGCGACCGCCCAGCCCGCCGCCGACCGCCCGGCCCGCCGCGGCCCGCCCGGAAGTGCCCCCGGGGGAGGCACCCAGGGCCGGCTCGGAGTGTGACATTCCCGCCGCAGTTGTTGCGGCTATGCAAAATGCGCCGGCCTCCGCCGTCGGGCTTACCTTGACGGGCCGAACGGGGCCGACTAATGGCGTTCCCGGTCGCAACGGTTCACCTTTGCGCCATCTTCTCCGCCCCCGACGGCTGCACCCTCATCCAGGGACCACCCACCTATGAAACTCAAGCTTCTTGGCGCCTTCGCCGCCGTCGCCCTGCTGGGGGCGTGCGCGAATCATGCTACCACCGCCAACGGGGCCGGCGCCTCCGCCGCGACCGCCGGTCCGGCGCCGGGCAGTGAGCAGGACCTCGTCGCCAATGTCGGCGACCGCGTGTTCTACGCGTTCAACAAGTCCATGCTGACCTCGTCCGATCAGGCGACCTTGGATCGCCAGGCCGGCTGGCTCGCGAAATACCCGCAGGTCCAGGTTCTGCTTGCCGGCAACTGCGACGATCGCGGGACCGAGGAATACAACCTCGCCCTCGGCCAGCGCCGCGCCAACGCCGCCCGTCAGTACCTGATGGCCAAGGGTGTCGCCGCCGCGCGCATCAAGACCATCAGCTACGGCAAGAGCCGCCCGGTCGCGCTCGGCGATAATGAGCAGGCCTGGTCGCAGAACCGCAATGCGATCACCTCGGTTCAGGGCTCCAACCCCCAGGGTAACTGAGGCGACGCGGACGGGGCATAAGGTTCGGCGCGCCGGCTTCCCAGCGAAGCTGGCGCGCCTGACCTGAATATCCGCGTGATCCGACCGGCCACGTGCGGCCTGTCCGGACTGCGGGGTTCGTGCTCCCGACGCTGTCACGATGTGATGCCAAGGCGCCGCCGGTTCTCCTCCGGCGGCGTTTTCGCGTACGGCCTGCGCGCCGCCCGTGGGTCCCCGTTTCCGCCGATGCCTCTCCGCGGGTAGAATGCCGTCCCGGCGCGCCAGCGCCCAGCACCAGTTCCGGCGCGCGCGCGCCCACCACCAATCGGGAGTCGCCGATGCCCCTGGCCAAGACAAGCTCGACCCGCCCATCCGCCACCCCTCGGCTTACCCCCAGGCGCACCCGCTGGGCCATCATCCTGGCCATCCTCCCGGCGCTCCTCCTCCTCGCTGGCGCCCCGCGCGCCCGCGCGCAGATCGACAGCCGCGAGGGGATCGCGCTCCGCGACCAGATCCTGGAGCTCCGCCACGAGGTGGACATGCTGCGCGCCAGCATCGGCGACAATGGCGGCTCCGCGCTCGGCCGCGCGTCCGCGAGCCCGCCGCCGACCGCCAGCGGCACCTCCGACATGGTGGTCCGGCTGCTCGACCGGATGAACACGCTCGAAGACGAAATCCGCACGCTGCGCGGCCATGTCGATGAGTTGCAGAACGACCTTCAGCAGCAGACCGCCGATCTCGGCAAGCAGATCAGCGACCTGAAATTCGAGGTCGAGAATCCCGGCGCGCCCGGCACCGCGGCGCCCGCCCATCTCCCCGCGCGACCCGGCGCCCCGCTGCCGCATCCCGTACCCCATGAATCGGGCAATCCGATCGTCGCCGCCCGCGCCGCCCTCGCCCGGCGCGACTACGCCGGCGCCGAGCAAGCCGCGCATACCGTCCTCGCCCGCCGCGCCGCGCCGGATGCCTACGAGGCGCAGTTCATCATGGCCGAGGCGCTGGCCGGCCAGCACCAATGGTCGCGCGCCGCGATCGCCTATGACGATGCCTATAATCGCTCCAAGAAGGGTCCGCGCGCCCCGGCCGCCCTGCTCGGCCTCGCCGAATCGCTGGCCGCGATCAACGAGCACCGCGCCGCTTGCGAAACCCTGGCGCAGTTGCGCCATCAGTTTCCGCGCGAGGGCGCCGCGCTGCGCGCCCAGGCCGCCGCCGTCGCGCGTCGGGCCGCCTGCCGGTAGGACGGTGCGGCGGATGGCCTCATCCCGCCCGCGCCGATGACCGTGCCAATCGGCGAACCCGATCCGCTCACGGCGACGGAATTCGCCGCCCTGATGGCCCCGCTGGGTCCGATCGAGGCTACTCCGACCCTTGCCGTTGCCGTCTCCGGCGGCCCCGACAGCCTGGCCCTCGCCCTTCTCGCCGCCGCCTGGGCCGGCGCTCGGGGCGGGCGCGCGCTGGCGCTGATCGTGGATCACGGCCTGCGCGCGGACGCCGCGGCCGAGGCCGAAGCGACCGCCTCCCGCCTTGCCGCCCGCGCGATTCCGGCGCGTATCCTG
>JAKAZN010000210.1 GCA_021815835.1 Pseudomonadota bacterium | reverse complement strand
AGCCCTGCGCGCGCTCGGGTTGCAGGTTCGGATTGCCGACATAGCCGAAGGAATCGACGCCGTAGCGGTCGAACAGCGACGGCGCGCGGAAGGCGGTCCCATACGCAACCTTGAAGCGAGTCCGCAACGGCCGCACATCCAGCACCGCGCCCACGCGCCAGGTGGTGGCCTGGTCGTTCAGCACCGCGTCGTGGCGAACCTGCCCGGTGAGCGTCAGCACGCGCCACAGGGTTCCCTGCGCGCCGGCGTGGAACGCGTCGTTCGTCATCGATGCATCCGCGCTCTGCTGGTAGCCGAAGCCGCCGGACGACGAACTGACCCGGACCTTCGCGGTATCCGCGGTGCGTTCGTAGCCGAAGGTGACCGCGGCATCCCGCAGTGTCGAGGTGGGCAGAAGGCCGGACAGGAACAGCGTATTGTTCCATTGGAAATCCGTACGGTAACCGTGATAGCGCGAATCGTTGAACGCCTGGTTGGGATCGGCCGGCAGCAACGGCTCGGTATAGCGCCGGTCGTCTTGCAGCCGGCCGAGATACAGCGCGGTGCGCCACAGCCCGCCGAACAACAGCGACCGCACGCCGATCCGCCCCAGCAGGGATGCATCGCGCCCGGTGGAATTGGCCGCGTCGAAGGTCGGGCTGCCGAGCGCATTGAAGCCGAACACCGCCTCACGCGCGCGCGCGAGCAGCGAGATCCGGGTCCCGGCGACGGGCGCATACCCCAGGTTCAAGGTCAGGATCCGATCGCGATAACCCTGCGGCGTGCCGGTATAGATCGACATCCGCCGCGGCGTGGTGTCGAACCCGCGCAGGGATTCGCTTTGCGCGACCAGCGCATAATCGAACCCTGCATCCCGCCCCGTCAGCGCGGCACTGGCGCGAATCTGCGCCGGATAGCCACCGGCGAGATCGGTATGCAGATGCACGCCCGGGCGATGGCCGCGCCGGGTGATGATGTTGATCACGCCGCCGATCGCGCCCGAACCATAGAGTGAGGCCATCGGGCCGCGGATGATCTCGATCCGCTCCACATCCGCCAGCGTATCGACACCGAAATTGAACGCGCCCGAGGCATCCGCCGAATCGTTGATCGGCATCCCGTCGCGCAGCACCAGCACGCCGTCCGAATTGGTGCCGCGGATGAAGACGCTGGCATTGCCGCCCGGGCCGCCGGACGCGGAGACGCGCAGGCCCGGCACAGCGGCGAGCGCGTCGGTCAAGGTGTTGTCGCCGTGGCGCTCGATTGCGGCGCGGGTGATGATTGTGACGCCGGCGGGGATGTCGGCGATCGGCGTCGGGACCGCGGTCGCGGTGACGACGACCGGGGCCAGGGTGGCGCCGGCTTGCGGCAAGGTCTGGGCATGGACGCCCGCGGCCAGCAATACGCCGGCTGTGGCGAGGGGGAAAAAGGGACGCACGCGATCCTCCGGCAAGCATGGGATCGCGCGGATTTGTGGCGCGCGCGGCCCCGTCGTGGGAACGACAGCCGCCTACGGGGCTCGCCCCCGTTGCCCCGGTACACCCCGCCCGGCGCGCGCGCACAGTCTCGATGCCGGCCGGTCTCCTGGCTCGCGGGTCATCGTTCGGGTCCGCCTTCTCGCCCCCTCTTGCGGGGGGCAATGGCACTTTGGACCCGGACTCGCCGCTGACAGTTGCGGGGGCAGCCGCGCCGCGGGTTGCTGCCGCTTGCGGCGGCGTCCCGTTCGCGTTCCCGTTTCAGCCCTTGCGGGCCACCGGCATCTGCCCGAAGACTAGGCGGATGGACGGGATGGGGCAAGACCGGCGATGATTCCTCGTATCGACTTCGATCCGGACGCGCCGGCGGCGCTCGACGGCGTGCGCGTGGTCGATCTGTCGCGGCTGGTGGCGGGCAACATGCTCAGCCTGCAACTCGCCGACCAGGGCGCGGAAGTCGTAAAGATCGAGGACCCGGAGAAGGGCGATCCACTGCGCGCGTGGCGGGTAAAAGGCCAAAGCCTCTACTGGAAAGTCTATTGCAGGAACAAAAAAAGCGTCGCGCTGTCCTTGCGCGACCCCGAGGGTCTGGCGGCGGTCGCCGACCTGATCGCGTCGAGCCAGGTGCTGATCGAGAATTTCCGGCCCGGCACCTTGGAGGCGATGGGCCTGGGGCCTTTGGTCCTGCACGCGCGCAATCCGGCGCTGGTGATCGTGCGCGTCTCGGGCTTCGGCCAGGACGGGCCGTATCGGGACCGGCCCGGATTCGGCTCGCTGGTGGAAGGTTTGAGCGGATTCGCCGCCAAGAACGGATTCGCCGATCGCGCCCCGGTGCTGCCGCCGCTGGCATTGGCGGACATGGTGGCGGGATTGTACGGGGCGTATGCGGTGATGGTGGCGCTGCGCGTGGCCGAGCGCACCGGGCGCGGGCAAGTGATCGACCTGCCGCTGCTCGATCCGATCGCATCCATCCTGGGGCCGGACGCGGCGATCTATCGGACGACCGGGGAGAAGCCGCAGCGCCTCGGCAGCCGGTCCAACACGACCTCGCCGCGCAATGTGTGGGAGACGAAGGACGGGCGGTTCGTCGCCATTTCGGCCTCGATCCAGACCATGGCGGAGCGGCTGTTCCGCGCGATCGGCCGGGCGGACATGATCGAGGACCCGCGATTCCGTACCAATACCGACCGGGTGCGCAACATCGATGCCTGCGAGGCGCCGATCGCCGCCTTCATCGCCGCGCGAACCTTGGCTGAGAATCTGGCGGTGTTCGGCGCGGCGGAAGTAACCGCGGCGCCGGTCTATGAGATCGATCAACTCATGGAGGACCCGCACGTGGCGGCGCGCGCGATGCTGGTGGAGGCGCCGGACGCGGAAGCGGGATCGGTGCTGATGCATAACGTGATCCCGCGCCTGTCCGACACGCCGGGACGGTTGCGCCGACCGGCGCCCGCGCTCGGCGAGCATACGCGGGCGGTGCTGGGGACCGTGGGCTGGGACGCGGCGCGGGTGGCGGCGCTGGTCGCGGCGGGCGTGGCGCGAGGATAGCATGCTACGCTGCTTGCCCCCTACTCGGCCGGCATCGTCGCGAACCGTCGCGCGCGGCGTTTGCCGAAGCCCGCCAATGCCAGGTAGATCACAGGCGTGGTATAGAGCGTGAGCGCCTGGCAGACGATCAGCCCACCGATCACCGCGATCCCCAGCGGGCGGCGGATCTGATAGCCGGTGCCCACCGACAGCGCGAGCGGCAGCGCGCCGAGCAGCGCCGCCAGGGTCGTCATCATGATAGGGCGGAACCGTTCCAGGCAGGCCTCGCGGATCGCCTGCGCCGGCGGCAGGTTGCGTTCCCGCTCGGCTTCCAGCGCGAAATCGACCAGCATGATGCCGTTCTTCTTCACGATCCCCATCAGCAGGAAGATACCGATGATCCCCACCACCGAAAGCGGCGTGCCCGTCAGCAGGAAAGCGAGCAACGCGCCGGCGCCGGCCGACGGCAAGGTGGACAGGATCGTCAGCGGTTGGCTCAGGCTTTCATACAGAACGCCGAGCACGATATAGATCGCCACCAGCGCGGCCAGGATCAGAATAGGTTCGCTCTGCAACGACTTCAGGAAATAGGCGGCGTTGCCGCTGAAATCGATCGTCACGTCGGCGGGCAGGCGCATCCCCGCGACCGCCGCCTTCACGGCTTCGGTCGCGGGGCCGAGGCTCGCGCCCGGGGCAAGGTTGAAGCTGATCGTGCCCGCCGGCACGCCGTTCGCGTGGGCGACCTGCAAGGGCGCGGTGGCGCGCTCCAGATGCGCGACCTGGCCGAGCGGCACCGGCCCCCGGCTTCCGGGCAGATAGATCCGCTCCAGATCCGCGGGCCCGCGTGCATGGGCGGCGCCGACGGTCAGCACCACGCTGTACTGATTCTGCGCCTGGTAGATGCGCGAGATCTGCCGCTGGCCGAAGGCGTTGCCCCGCGCCGTGTCGATCGCGCCGATGGTGACGCCGAGCCGTGCCGCCGCGTCCCGATCGATCGTGACGGTGAGCTGCGTCTCCGCCCGGTCCTGATCGGAGGAGACGGTGGTGATGGATTTCAGGCCGCGCAGCCGCGCCTCGATCCGCGCCACCGTCGTATCCAGCCGTTCCAGGGACGGATCGAGCACCGAGAAGCTGTATTCCCCGCCGGTCTGCTGGCCGCCGAAGAACAGATCCTGCTCCACATGCATGAAGATCTGGATGCCGGGGATGCGCGCGACCCTCGCGCGCAGGCGCTGGATCACCTGCTGGGCGGAGACGTTGCGTTCCGACAGCGGTTTCAGGCCGATGATGAGGTTGCCGCGATTGGCGGTGGAAAACCCGTTCACCACGCCGATGCGGGAGCTCAACGTGGCAACCGCCGGGTCCGCCTGGACGATCCGCACGACCTGGGCCTGGAGGCGCTGCATCCGGTCGAAGGACACGTCCGGCGCGGCGATGGTCTGGCCGCTGACGAGGCCGGTATCCTCCTCCGGAATGAATGCCTTCGGGACCTTGGTGTAGAGGAACAGCGTCACCGCGATGGTCAGCACAAAGCTCGCCAGGGTCAGCCGCGGATGCGCCAGTGCCACTTCCAGCGAACGCGCATAGGCGGCCAGGGTGCGGCGGTAGAATGCGTCGATCGCGCGCGCGGGACGCGAATCGCGCCCCAACCGCGGCGTGCGCCCCATGAAATGCGCGCAGATCATCGGCGTGACGGTGAGCGAGATCAGCCCCGAGATCGCGATCGACACGGACAGGGTGACCGCGAATTCGTTGAACAGGCCGCCGATCACGCCGCCCATCAGGGTCAGCGGCAGGAACACCACGATCAGCGAGGCGGTG
>JAKAZN010000209.1 GCA_021815835.1 Pseudomonadota bacterium | reverse complement strand
GTGCTGATCGTGGGCGTGCGGATCGATTCGAAGCTCAATCTGCACATCTTCGCGCGCCTGGTGCGGCTCTCGCTCGATTATTTCGAGCGTCATCCGGCCGGCGAAACCATGTACCGGGTCAGCCAGATACACCGGGTGCGCGAATTTCTCACCGGCAAGCTGCTCACCACCTTCCTCGATCTGCTCACGCTTCTCGTGCTGCTGCCGTTCCTGTTCTTCCTCAGCCCCACGCTTGCCTGGATCGTGGTTGCCTGTTCCTGCATCATCACCCTCATCATCCTGGCCTTCCTCAAGCCGATGCGACTGCGGCTGCGCAAGGTGATCGAGGCGGAGACGAACAAGCAATCCGCGCTGGGCGAAACCGTGTTCGGCATCAAGACCGTGAAGGCGCTGGCGCTGGAGCCGCAGCGCAAGGCGCTGTGGGACGAGCGCATCGCCGAGGCCGGGCACCGGCGCATCGCCTTCGGCAAGCTGTCGAACTGGCCGCAGACGCTCTCCACCCCGGTGGAGCGGTTCATGTGGATCGGCACCATCATGATCGGCGTCTATATCGCGCTCGACAGCAACAACGGCTACATGGTGGGCAGCCTGTTCGCCTTCATGATGCTGTCGCAACGCGTCGCCCAGCCGCTGATCGGGCTCGCCCGCCTGATCGAGGATTTCGAGGAAGTGGGCGGCGCGATCGGCGAGGCAGCGATCGTGCTCAACCGCCCGCTGGAGGCGGACGCGACCTCCGGCGGCCTGCGGCCGAAATTCGCCGGTGCCATCACCTGCGAGGACGTGTCCTTCACCTATGGCGGCACCAAGGTCCCGGCGCTGGATCGCGTCAGCTTTGCCGTCCCCGCCGGCACCATGCTGGGCGTCGTGGGCCGCTCCGGTTCGGGCAAATCCACCCTCACCCGCCTGCTGCAAGGTATCAACCGGGATTATTCCGGCTTCGTGAAAATCGACGGGGCCGATCTGCGCGAGATCAACCTGCGCCATCTGCGCCAGAGCTTCGGCACCGTCTTGCAGGAGAACTTCCTGTTCCGCGGCTCGATCCGCGACAACATCCTGGCCGGCCGCCCGGGCCTCACGCTCGATGACGCGGTGCGCTCCGCCCGCCTCGCCGGGGCCGAGGAGTTCATCGAACGCATGCCGAACGGCTACGAGACCTATATCGAGGAAGGCTCGCCCAACCTCTCCGGCGGCCAGCGCCAGCGGCTGGCGATCGCGCGCGCGCTGGTCACCGATCCGCGCATCCTGATCCTGGACGAGGCCACCTCCGCGCTCGATCCGGAATCCGAAGCCCTGGTCAACGCCAACCTGCTCCGCATCGCCCGCGGGCGAACCATGGTGATCGTCTCGCACCGGCTGTCGTCCTTGACCGAGTGCGACCAGATCCTGGTGCTGGAGAAGGGCACGGTCGCCGATATCGCGCCGCACGAGACCCTGCTGGAGCGCTGCACCGTCTATCGCCAGCTCTGGGCGCAGCAGAACCGGCATCTGGAAACGGCGCGGAAGAAATCGCTCCCCACGTCGCTGGTGCCCGGCGATGACTGACCAGCTTCCGGCGCGCCGGTCCGACCCCGCGCTGCCCACCCTGCTCGAATTCCAGTCGCCCTCCACCGCGATCGTCAACGCGCCGGTGCCGCGCGGGGCGCGCGGGACGATCTGGATCGTCGCCAGCCTGTTCGGCGCCATCATCCTCGCCGCCAGCACCATCCGCGTCGATCAGGTGGTGACCGCGAACGGGGAGGTCGTCTCCCGCGCCGCCACCCTGGTCGTGCAGCCGCTGGAGACCGCCATCATCCGCTCGATCGAGGTGCGGGTGGGCGAGAAGGTCCATGCCGGTCAGATTCTCGCGCGGCTCGATCCCACCTTCGCCACCGCCGACGTGAGCGCGCTCGCTCACCAGACGGCCTCCCTGCAAGCCGAGGTCACGCGCCTGCAGGCCGAGGCCGGGGGCAAGCCCTTCGCCTATGCCGGCAGCGATCCCGATCTTGCGCTGCAAGCCGCGATCTTCGCCCAGCGGCAGGCCGAATACGAATACAAGTTGCAGAACTATAAGGAAAAAATCGACAGCCTGCTCGCCTCCATCCAGCGCGCCAACGCCGACGCCGCCGGCTATCGCGACCGCCTGGAAGTCGCCACCCAGGTGGAGGCGATGCGCCGGCAGCTCGAGAAATTGCAGGTCGGCAGCAAGCTCAACACCCTCGCCGCCATGGACAACCGCGCCGAGATGCAGCGCGACTACCTGAGCGCGATCCAGCAATCCCAGGCCGCCAGCCGCGATCTCTCGGCCCAGGTCGCCGAGCGGGACGGCTACGTGCAGTCCTGGCACGCCGACGTGTCGCAGAAACTCGCCGAGCGGCTCGCCAAGCTGTCGGACGCGCGCGAGCAACTGCGCAAGGCCGAGCTGCGCCGCCAGCTCGTGGAATTGCGCGCCGATCGCGCCGGCACGGTGCTGACGATCGCCAAGGTCTCGGTGGGATCGGTGCTGCAATCGGGGCAGAAACTCATCACCCTGGTGCCGGCCGACGCGCCGCTCGAGATCGAGGCGAATATCCTCGGCAACGAGGCGGGCTACGTCCATCTCGGCGACAAGGTCGCGATCAAGTTCGATACCTTCCCCTATACCCGCTACGGCCTGGCCTATGGCAGCCTGCGGATCGTCAGCGCCAACAGCTTCGCCAGCACGCCGGGCCAACCGGATGAATCGGGGACGGTGCCGCCGCCCGCCAACGGCGCGCCCTATTACCGCGCGCGCATCGCCATCGAGCAGGTCAAGCTGCACGGCACGCCCCCGGGCTTTCACCTGACTCCCGGAATGCCGGTCAGCGCGGATATCAAGGTCGGGCGGCAAACCGTCATGCGCTACCTGCTGGAAAAAGTCCTGCCGGTCGCCAACCAGGCCATGCGCGAGCCGGGATGAGGCCGACCGGCGGAATCGGGACTGGACGCCGAACCGCACCCCGAACCGCACCCCGGGCCGGACTCCGGATCGGTATCGGAGCCGCCCCGGCATGATCGGCTGGCTCGACCTGTCCCGGCTGCGCGGCCCGACCGCGGCACTCGCCCGCGCCCGCGCGCTCGCCGAGGCGGGGGACCATAAGCGCGCCGTTCGCCTGTTCGTCCGCGCCGCGCAATCGGGCCTGCCGGAAGCCCAGTACCGCCTCGGGCGCTGCTATCTGGACGGCGCCGGCGTGCCGCACTCCCGCCGCGACGCGGCCGCCTGGATCACCCGCGCGGCCGAGCAGAACCACACCGAGGCGCAAACCCTGCTCGCCACCATGGCGCTGCACGGCATCGGCACGCCGGGGGACGCGGCACCGGCCGGCGGCGCGCTGTTCGCCGCCAACCGCCACGGCGCGGCGCCGGATTTCCCCGCCGCACGGCGCTGGGCGGAAAAGGCCGCCGCCGGCGGCTCGGCCGAGGGCCAGGCCCTGCTCGGCTACGTGCTGACCGCCGGCCCGCCCGAACAGCAGGACCTCGGCGCGGCCCTGACCTGGTACAAGCGCGCCGCGGAAGCCGGCGCCCCGCAAGGCGCCCTCGGCTATGCCCTGGCCTTGGCACAGGACGCGACCACGCCGGAGCACCACGCGGTGGTCGCCGACTGGCTCGGCCGCGCCGCCGCCGCCGAGCTCCCAACCGCGCTGTTCCTGCTCGGCCTGATGCACGAAAAGGCCCTCGGCCTGCCACCCGACCCGAAACAGGCGGCGGAGCTGTTCCGCCGCGGTGCCGAGAAGGGCCACCGCTCCGCCCAGGCCCGCTGGGGCCTGGCCCTGATCGAGGGACGCGGCGTCCCCGCCGACCCGCAAACCGGAGAATCCTGGCTGCGCCGCGCCGCGCTCGCCGGCGATTCTGAGGCCGCGGCCCTGGTGGGCGACCTCTACGCACGCGGCGATCCGCTCCCGCCCAACTACGCCGAAGCCGCGATCTGGTTCCGCCGCGCCGCTGAGGCCGGGCATAAATCGGCGGCGCGCGCACTCGGGATGCTCTACCTCACCGGCGCCGGCGTGCCGCCCGACCAGGCCGAGGCGGCCCGATGGCTGCGCGTCTCGGCCGAAGCCGGCGATCCGAACGCGCAGGCGAGCCTGGCCAATATCCTGCTCCGCGGCGGCGGGGACGAACGCGACGCCGCCCGCACCAAAACCTGGTTCGAAAATGCCGCCGCCGGCGGCGACCTGGTCGCGGCCTACAACTACGGCGTCTGCCTCGCCGAAGGCGTCGGCGTCGAACGCGACGACGCCAAGGCCGTGATCTGGCTGCGCCGGGCGGCCGAAGGGGTCGTCAACGCCCAATACTGGTACGGCCGGATGCTGCTCGACGGCCGCGGCACCGACGCCAATCCCGAGGAAGCCCGTATCTGGCTCGGCCAGGCCGCCGATCGCGGCATGGCGGACGCGGAAGTCGCACTGGCGGAAATGCTGGTCAACGGCCGCGGCGGCGATAAAAACCACCCCGAAGCCCTGATCCTGTTCCAACGCGCCGCCAAACGCGGCCATGTCGGCGCCATGTTCGCCACCGGCGCCATGCTCGGCGGCGGCCACGATGTCCCCACCAACCGACCCCAGGCCCAGACCTGGTTCCGCGCCGCCGCGGAACAAGGCCACAGCTACGCCCAGCTCATGCTCGGCCGATACCTCGCCCGCGGCCTCACCGGACCCGCCAACCCCACCGAAGCCCGAACCTGGCTCAGCCGCGCCGCCACCGCCGGCCTCGGCGACGCCCGCGCGGAGCTCGCGCGGCTGGACGCGGAGGGGGTGTCGGGTGGGTGAGGGGAAAGAAGGCCAGGGGACGCTGCCCCCTGGACCCCCGCCAAGG
>JAKAZN010000208.1 GCA_021815835.1 Pseudomonadota bacterium | reverse complement strand
GTGGCCCCCTCTGGCACCGTGGCCCCCTCTGGCACCGTGGCCCCCTCTGGCACCGTGGCCCGGGACGCGCTAGAGTGCCGTCAACGAAATATCCCGGAGGGAGGAAAACGGAATGTCCCGTCTTACGCAGATGCTGCGTCGGGCCGCGCTTGCCTCGGTGTTGGGAGGCGCGTTCGCGCTGGCCGGCGCCGCGCGGCACCCGGCCCAGGCCGCGCCGGCCGGCAAGCCGATTGTCATCGGTTTCTCCATGTCGCTCACCGGCGGGCTCGCCGCGAATGGCAAGGCGGCGCTGCTGGCGATGCAGATCTGGGCCGCGCAGACCAACGCGAAGGACGGGCTGCTGGGCCGGCCGGTGAAGCTCGACTACTACGACGATCAGTCCAATCCGGCGCTGGTGCCGGGCATCTACACCAAGCTGCTGGACGTCGATCATGTCGATATCGTCGTCAGCGCCTACGCCACCAACATCATCGCCCCGGCGATGCCGATCGTCATGGCGCATCACAAGATGTTCCTCGCCCTGCTCGGCTTGGCGGTGAACAGCCAGTTCCATTACGATCGGTATTTCTCGATCGTGCCGACCGGCGGGCCGCACCCGAAGCAGTCGCTCTCGGTGCCGTTCTTTGCCGTTGCCGCGGCGATGACGCCGAAGCCGAAGACCATCGCCCTGGTGGGCGCCGATGCCGAGTTCCCCAAGAACGCGATCGCCGGCGCGCTGGCCCTGGCGAAGGCGAACGGGTTCAAGGTGGTCTATAACCAGACCTATCCGCCCAGCACCGCCGATTTCTCGCCCATCATCCACGCCATCCAGGCGCGCCATCCGGACGTGGTGATGGTCGCCTCCTACCCGCCCGATTCGGTCGGCATGGTGCGCGCGGCGGCGGAAGCGGGGCTGAAGACCCGCCTGTTCGGCGGCGACATGGTCGGGCTGCAATCCACCCCGATCAAGGCCGCGCTGGGGCCGCTGCTGAACGGCATCACCGACTACGATTTCTGGCTTCCGGTGAAGGGCTACGCCACGCCCGCGGCGATGGCGTTCCTGAAAACCTACCAGGCGAAGGCGAAGGCCGAGGGCGTCGATCCGCTGGGCTACTACCTGCCGCCCTTCGCCTATTCGGACATGCAGGTGCTGGCCGACGCGGTGACCGCCACGCACAGCCTGGATGACGCCAAGCTCGCCGCCTATCTGCGCAGCCACAGCTTCGATACGGTGGTCGGAACGATCAAGTTCGGCGCGAACGGCGAATGGGTCGCGCCGCGGGTTCTGGAGGCACAGTTCCAGGGCGTGAAGGGCCACGACCCGGCGCAGTTCACCGATCCGAAGACCGAGGTGGTGCTGTATCCGCCCAATCTGAAATCGGGAACATTGCAGACGCCGTATAGCGGCGGCAAGCACTGACACCGACCCCGGCGGCGGCGGATACGCCGCCGCCGGGCGCAGCTTTTCCCCTTGCCGGAGGATTGTCGCATGACCGCCCTCTCGTGCCGTATCCGCTTTCTCCTGATCGCCTTGCTCGCCGCGCTGCCCTTCGCCGCCCATGCGGCGCCCGCGCCCGCCGGCAAGCCGATCACCATCGGCTTCGATATCGAACTGACCGGCGGGCTCGCGGCGAACGGGCGTGCGGCGCTGCTCGCGATGCAGATCTGGGAGCGCAATACCAACGCCCATGGCGGGCTGCTCGGGCGGCCGGTCAAGCTGGTCTATTACGATGACCAGTCGAACCCGGCGCTGGTGCCGGGGATCGTGACCAAGCTGCTGGATGTCGATCACGTCGATCTGCTGATCGGCGGCAACGGCACCAACGTGGTCGCGCCGGCGATGCCGGTCGCGATCGCGCACCACCTGACCCTGCTCGGGCTGTTCGGGCTCGACGTCAACCATTCGTTCCATTACCGGCGCTATTTCTCGATCATCCCGGCCGGCGGGATGCACCCGACGCAGAGCTTCTCGCAAGGCTTTTTCGCCGTCGCGGCGGAGCTGAAACCGAAGCCGCGAACGGTGGCGTTGGTCGGCGCGGATGCCGAATTCTCCCAGAACGCGCTGCGCGGGGCGCGCGAGATGGCGGAGCATTACGGCTTCAAGGTGGTCTATTCGGGCACCTACCCGCCCAACACCGCCGACTACACGCCCGTGGTCCGCGCGATTGCCGCGCATCACCCGGACCTGGTGTTCGTCGGCTCCTACCCGCCCGACAGCGTGGGGATGATCCGCGCCGCGCACGAGGTGGGGCTGAAAGCGCGCATGTTCGGCGGCGGGATGGTCGGGTTGCAGGCCACCGCGATCAAGACCGAGCTCGGGCCGCTGCTGAACGGGATCGTCAACTACGATTTCTGGTTGCCGGTGAAGGGGCTGGCGACGGCGAAGGCGCGCGCCTTCCTGAAGGAGTACCAGGCGGCGGCGGCGAAGGTGAACGGGGTGGACAAGCTCGGCTTCTACCTGCCGCCCTTCGCCTATGCCGACCTTGAAGTGCTGGGCCAGGCGGTGCGCGGGGTGGGCGGTTTCGACCAGGCGAAGCTCGCAGCCTATCTGCGCAGCCATACGTTCCAGACGGTGGTGGGGCCGATCAAATTCGGGCCGAACGGCGAATGGGCTGCGCCGCGCGTGCTGGAAACGCAATTCCAGGGCGTAAACGGGCACGGGGTGGCGCAGTTCGCCAACCCGAAGACCGAGGCGATCCTGTGGCCGGCGCCGTTCCGCAACGGCGCGGTGCGCACGCCGTACCAGGCCGCCGCCGCGAAGCCCTGAAAGCCTGAAGGCGTATCGCTTCGGGCTTTGCCGGGGCGGCATCGCCGTGCGTCGAAGTGGGGGCTCCGCCAGATCGGCGGAGCCGGCCTTTCGGCGAACGCGCCGGCGGGCGACATGCCCATACGTCCCGCGCGCCCCGTCCCGCTCCGCTGCCGCCTTCAGTCCTGCCCCGCCCCGCGCGCCAACGCCGCCCGCAGGCGCCCCATATCCAGCGCATTTTCCCACCGCGCCACCACCAGCGTCGCCACCGCGTTACCGATGATGTTGACGCAAACGAACGCCGCGGAGAGGAACCGGTGGATGCCGATAATCAACGCGATCGCCGCCACCGGCACGGCATGGCTGGCCGCCAGGGTGATCGCCAGCACCACCAGCGCCGATCCGGACACCCCGGCCGCGCCCTTGCTGGTCAGCAGCAGCACCAGCAGCAGGCCCAGCTGCTGCGCAAGGTCCAGATGCGTGCCCGTCGCCTGCGCCAGGAACAGGGTCGCGGCGGAGAAATACAGACATGTTCCGTCGTGGTTGAACGTATAGGCGGTGGGCAGAACCAGCCCGACCACGCGCTCCTCGCAGCCCAGTTGCTCCAACTTGCGCGTGAGCTGGGGAAATACCGTTTCGGACGAACTCGTGCCGATCACCAGCAACAGCTCAGCGCGGATGTAGCGGATCAGCCGGGCCAGGGAGAAGCCGCTGACATACGACACCGGCCACAGCACCAGCACGACGAACAGAACGCAGATGACATAGAATTCGGCGATGAAGCCCGCGAGCGCGCCCAGGGTGGCAAAGCCGAACCGGCCGACCGTGAACGCCATGGCGCCCAGGGTCGCCAGCGGGGCGAAGCGCATGACGAAGCCGATGATCCAGAAGAACGCCTTCGAGATGCCGTCCACCAGCCGCACCACCGGCTCGCCCGCCTCGCCCGCCGCCGCCACCCCGGCGCCGAACAGGACCGAGAACAACACGATCTCGAGAATATTGCCCTTGGCGAAGGCCGAAACCGCGGTGGCCGGGATGATGTTCAGCAGGAACGCCACCATGCCTGGCCGATGCGCCGCCGCCTTCCCCGCAAATGCCCGCACCGCGTTGGGGTCGAGCAAGGCGGGCGCGATGTGCATCCCCCGTCCAGCCTGCCAAAGATTGCCGACCACCAGTCCGATGACCAGCGCGAAAGTGGTAATCACCTCGAAATAGACCAGCGCCTTCAGCGCGATCCGCCCGACCGTGCCCATGTTGCCGGCCTTGGCGATGCCGTGCACGACGGTGCAGAAGATCACCGGGCCGATCACCATGCGGATCAGCTTGATGAACGCATCGCCCAGAGGCTTCAGCGCAATGCCGAAATGCGGCCACAGCAACCCGATCGCCACGCCGGCCAGCATGCCGACCAGCACCTGGAACGAAAGATCGCGGTAGAACGGCGTCCCGCCCCGCGTCCCCGGCGGCGCGGCGATCGTGCCCTGGTCCATGTGTTCGTTCCTCCCCCGTTGTCGTTGGCGCCGGCGGCGCTGTCAGCCGGCGATGCCGGCCTGTTCCAGCAAGACGGCGGCTGGCGCCAGCACCTCGTCGGCATCCAGCATGCGGCCGAGCAATCCCTGGCGATGACATTCGGCGATGATGTAGCGCAACGGCGCGCGCAGCGCCGCCAGCCCGAACCGGGTCGGATCCATGCTCCCGGCGGGACGTTGCGCTTGCGCCGCGCTCTCCTGCAGCAACGCGTAGGCCGCGGCCACCGCGCGCGGATGCGCCTGCGCCACCCGCGCGGACACCGCCACGACGTGATTGACCGGCATGAAACCATGGGCCGCGACCCAGGCGGCGTCGCGCGCCCGGTGGTCGGGAATGACCGGGGCGAATTCGTCGCCCTCCGGCAGGTCGTTGCCCAGGATCGCGGCATCGATCGCGCCGTCGCGCAGTTGCGACAGCAGGCTTTTACCCGGCTCGGCCGGCTGCACGAAGTCCGGATCGTCGAATTCCCCGAGATGGGAGCGGTTCTGCGTGAACCAGCGCAGTTGCCGCACCTCGAGCCCGAAATCCTCGCGCAGCGCGGCGCGCACCCACATGCCCGTGGTCTGCGAATAG
>JAKAZN010000207.1 GCA_021815835.1 Pseudomonadota bacterium | reverse complement strand
GCTGCGGGCGGGGAGCGCGCTGTCGGCGGTGACGGCGGCGATCGCGGCCCGGCTTGGCGTCGGGGCGCGCGTGCTGCCGGCGACCGACGATCGGCTGCGGACCATGCTGCGGACCGATCAGGGATGGTTGGCGTTCCAGGAGTATTTCGTCCATCGCCGCTGCGCGCCGGAGGTGCGGGAAATCGCCTTCGAGGGCGCGGCCGAGGCGCGCCCGGCGCCCGGGGTGGCCGAGGCGATCGCCGCGGCCGAGGCGGTGGTGATCTGCCCGTCCAATCCGTTCATCAGCATCGATCCGATCCTGGCGGTGGCGGGGGTTCGCGCGGCGCTGGCGGCAACGAGCGCGCCGGTGATCGCGGTCTCGCCGATCCTGGGCGGGCGCGCGGTGAAGGGGCCGACGGCGAAGATGATGGCCGAGCTCGGCCTGCCGGTCAGCGCGCGCGCGGTGGCGGAACGATATGGCGCGCTGATCGATGCGTTCGTGGTGGAGCCGGGGGATGCGCCGGCGCTGGCGGGACTGGGGCCGCGGATCGTTCCGGCACCAATCCTGATGCGGAGCCTGGCGGAGAAGACGGCCCTCGCGCGGACGGTGCTGGCGGCGGTGCGATGAGCGCGGATTTCGTCCGCAAGGTTTGGGCCGCGGTGCCGGTGAAGGGGTTCGTGGGCGCCAAGCAGCGGCTCTCGGGCGCACTGACCCCGGCGCAGCGCCAGGCGCTGGCGGCGGCGATGCTGGAGGACGTGCTGGCCGCGCTGGCCGCGGCGCCGTTGGCCGGCATCCTGGTCAACACATCCGATCCGGAGGCGGCCGCGATGGCGCGGCGCCACGGAGCCGAGGTGATGAACGACGCCGCCATCGAGGGCCATACCGCGGCGGTCGCGGCGATGGCGCGGCGCCTGGCGGCGGCGGGACGGGCGGCGATGCTGACCCTGCCGGGGGATATTCCGCGCGTGACGCCGGGCGAGATCGTCGCCCTCTGCGCCGCCGCCCGGCCCGCGCCCTCCTTCACGATCGGGCCGGCGCGCGACGAAAAGGGATCGAACGCGGTGCTGCTGGCCCCGCCGGGAGCGATGGGGCTGCGGTTCGGCGACGATAGTTTCTTCCCGCATCTGGACGCGGCGCGGGCGGTCGGGCTGGAGCCGGTGGTCGTGAAGCTGGCGGGGATCGGACTCGATATCGACACGCCGGAGGATCTGCACGCGTTCCGCGACGCCGCGCCGCTCGGGACGGGGCGGGCGGAGAGTCTGGTGGCGGAGTTTGGACGGCCGGGGCTGCTTCCCTCCTGATCGCCGTCGCGCGATCCGATGGCGCGCGATCCGATGCCGTGCGGGACGCGGCGGCGCGTTACGCCCCGATCCGCTCCATCCCGCCCATATACGGCCACAGCACGCGCGGGATCAGCACCGACCCGTCCGCCTGCTGGTGCGTCTCCAGCACCGCGATCAACGCCCGCCCCACCGCCACGCCCGACCCGTTCAAGGTATGCACGAACTCGGTGCCCGAGGCCGCCCGCATCCGCGCCCCCATCCGCCGCGCCTGGAACGCCCGGCAGTTCGAGCACGAGGAAATCTCCCGCCAGGCCTGCTGGCCCGGCAGCCACACTTCAAGATCATAGGTCTTGGCCGCCCCCGCCCCGGTATCCCCCGCGCACAGCACCACGCGGCGGAACACCAGCTCCAGCGCCCGCAGCACGGCTTCCGCGCAGCCCACCATCCGCTCATGCTCGGCCGCGCTCGCATCCGGCGCAACGATCGAGACCAGCTCCACCTTGCGGAACTGGTGCTGGCGCATCATCCCGCGCGTGTCGCGCCCCGCCGCGCCCGCCTCGCTGCGATAGCAATCGGTCAACGCCGTGAGGCGCAGCGGCAGCGCGGACTCGGCCAGGATCTCGCCGGCGACGGTATTGGTCAGCGGCACCTCGGCGGTCGGGATCAGCCAGCGCCCGTCGGTGGTGCGGAACAGGTCGTCGGCGAATTTCGGCAATTGCCCGGTGCCGTACACCGTCGCGTCGTTCACCAGCGACGGCACCACCATTTCCGTATAGCCGTGTTCGCGCGTGTGCAGATCGAGCATGAACTGCCCCAGCGCGCGCTCCAGCCGCGCCAGCGCCCCGCGCAGCACCACGAAGCGCGCGCCCGCGAGTTTGGCGGCGGTGGCGAAATCCATCAGCCCCAGCGCCTCGCCCAGTTCGAAATGCTGCTGCGGCTGGAACCCCAGATCGCGCGGCGCGCCGCTTTGCGCGACCACCACATTGGCCCGCTCGTCCGTCCCGTCCGGCACCTCGGCATCCAGCACGTTCGGCAGCGCCTCCAGCGTGGCGCGGATTTCCGCCTCCAGCGCGCCCGCACGCGCCTCCAGCCCCTCCATCTCGGCGCGCAGCATCGTCGCTTCGGCCTCCAGCGCGGCGGTATCCGCGCCCGCCCGCTTGCCCTGGCCGATCTCGCGCGCCAGCGCGTTGCGTCGCGCCTGCTTTTCCTGCAACGCGCCCTGCGCGGCGCGGCGATCCGCGTCGCGCGCCACCAGCGCCCCTGCCAGGTGCCCGAGGCCCCGGCGCGCCATTGCCGCGTCGAACGCGGACGGGTCGGCGCGGATCGCGCGGATATCGTGCATCGGCCTACGCTTCCGCCGGTTTGGGCGCGACGATCTTCGCCATGAACACCGAGATTTCATAGAGCGCGATCAGCGGCAGCGCGAGCGCGGTCTGGGTGAACACATCGGGCGGCGCCAGGATCGCCGCCACCACGAACATCCCGACATAGGCGTAGCGCCGGAACTTCGCCAAACCGGCCGCCGTCACGATCCCCACCTTCGCGAGCAAGGTCAGCAGCACCGGCATCTGGAAGGTCAGGCCGAAGGCGAAGATCAGCTTCATCACCAGGTCGAGATATTCGGAAACCCGCGGCATCAGCTCGATCGGCACCCCGCCGCCGCCGGTGTTCGATTGGAAGCTGGCGAAGAATTTCCACGCGAACGGAAACACCACGTAATAGGCCAGCGCGCCCCCCAACAGGAACAGCACCGGGCTGGACACCAGGAACGGCAGCAGCGCGCGCTTCTCGCTGCGGTACAACCCGGGCGCGATGAACAGCCAGAGCTGGGAGGCGATGATCGGGAAGGCGAAAAACACCGCGCCGAACATCGCCACCTTGATCTTGGTGAAGAACACTTCGTAGAGCTGGGTGTAGATCAGATGCGGCGCGTGCATCCCCTGCCCTTCCAGCACGCGCGCCAGCGGCTCGGCCAGGAAGTAGTAGATGTCGCCGGAGAAAAAATAGCAGACGCCGAATGCCACCATGAAGGCGGCGATCGCGTACATCAGCCGCCGCCGCAGCTCCAGCAGATGCTCGAGCAGCGGCATCGGCTTGTCATGGATCGGATCGTCGATGGGGGCCTGCTGGTCCAAGTCTCGTCCGTGGGTTGGAGGATGGGGGCGCGATCAGCGCGGCGCGTGGGCGGCGGCGATCTCGGGGGGAATGAAGGCGGGCGAGGCCATGACCGGCGCCGCCTCGTCCTCCGCGGCGCGCGCGGCGGCGATCGCGGGGGGGACGAAGGATGGGACCTCGGTGGGCGCGGCCTGGTCGGCGTCTTCCGGGCGCGGCATGTCGGTCACGGCCAGTTCGCCCACCGCCTCGGTCCCGGGCGCCGCTCCGCCCTCGGCCAGCGGATCGTCGGCGAAGGTGCTCCGCAGGCTGCCGTCGGGGTCGATCGTGCGCTCCAGCGCGTCGGCGACATTGAGGTTGCGGAACTCGTTCAACGTGTCCCGCACGTCGCCGAGATCGGCCTCGCGCATCATCTCATCGACATGGCCCTGGAACTCGGCCGCCATGCGCCGTGCCTTGCGGATCGCCCCGGTGATGGCGCGCACAGCCATCGGCATGTCCTTCGGCCCGATCAGAACGAGCGCGACGGCGACGATGACGGCAATCTCGGACCAGGCGAAGTTGAACATGGGAAACGGGGCACTCCGGCGGGCGTGCTAGCAGGAAACCGCCGCAGCGGAAACACGGGCGGGCGGAACGCAAGGCGCGCCCTCCAACGCCGCCCCGCCCCTCAGCCGGCGAACAGCCGCGCGGCCAGCAGCGCGAGGCCGGCGATCGCCAGGCTCGCATGGACCCCGACGACCCCCATCCCGTAGCGCCCGCGCCGCAGCCGCACGGCGAGGATGGTCAGGCCGCCCAGCAGCGCGAGGCCCAGCACCGAGGCTGCCGCCACCCGAAACCCGTCCGTGCCGGCCGGCGCCGCATCCCCGGGCGTGGCCAGCGCCAGCACCAGCACGCCAAGCCCGCCGGCCCCCAGCGCGCCGTGCAGCGCGCCCGCTTGCCATGGCAGGCGCGGCCCGTGCGCGCCGCCCAGTTGCGCCACCGCGACGATCGCGCCGAGGACCGCGCCGCCCAGGCAGAGCCAGCCGGCCCAGGCGGTCAGGGTCGCGCTCACGCGGCGGCCTCCGACAAATAGCGCGCGGTCAGATGCGCCTGGAAATCGGCGGGATCGAGGGGCTTGCCGGTCGCCGCGCGCAGCAGGTCCTGGAAGCCGAGCAGGCTGGCGCGGCCATGGATTTCGCGCCGCAGCCAGGTCCGCAGCGGGGCGAAATCGCCGGCGGCGAGGGCCGTGTCCAGCCCCGGCTCGGCGCGGCGGGCGGCGGCCATGAGCTGCGCCGCGGCCATCGCGCCCAGGGTGTAGCTGGGGAAGTAGCCGAACGCGCCATCGTACCAGTGGATGTCCTGCAGACACCCGCTGGAATCGTCGGGCGGGCGGATGCCGAGCAGCGCGGCGAGCCCGTCATTCCACGCCCCGGGCAGGTCGGCCGGCGCCAAATCCCCCGCGATCATCGCCTGTTCCAGCCGGAA
>JAKAZN010000206.1 GCA_021815835.1 Pseudomonadota bacterium | reverse complement strand
CACCACGGCCTTCATGCAGTGCCTGCAAGGCGATCTGTTCAAGGATTTCCCGACGCTGCGCTTCGTGATCCCGCATGGCGGCGGAGCGGCGCCATACCACTGGGGCCGGTTCCGCGGCCTCGCGCAAGAGCTCAAGAAGCCCCTGCTCAAGGACCATCTGCTGAACAACATCTTCTTCGACACCTGCGTCTATCACCAGCCGGGCATCGATCTCCTGACCAAGGTGATCCCGATCGACAACATCCTGTTCGCCTCGGAGATGATCGGCGCGGTGAAGGGCATCGACCCGGAGACCGGGCACTATTTCGACGACACCAAGCGCTACATCGACGCGGCGGCGATCGCGCCCGAGGCGCGCTACAAGATCTACGAGGGCAATGCGCGCCGGGTCTATCCGCGCCTCGATGCTGTACTGAAGGCGCAGGGGCGATGACGGAACCCTTCGTCAAGACACCGGGCTGGCTCGACTGGTACGACGGGCCGTCGCAACCGCGTTTCGTCCCGCCTGCGGGCGCGGTCGATGCGCATTGCCATGTCTTCGGCCCTGGCGCGGCCTTTCCCTTCGCGCCGGAGCGCAAATACACCCCGTGCGATGCCAGCCGCGCGCAGCTCTATGCGCTGCGCGACCATCTCGGCTTCAGTCGCAACGTGGTGGTGCAGGCCACCTGCCACGGCGCCGACAACCGGGCCATGATCGACGCCGTGGCGGGCGCCGCGGGCCGCGCCCGCGGCATCGCCACGGTCCGGCGCGACATCGCCGACCGCGACCTCGAAGCCATGCACGCCGCGGGGGTCCGCGGTGTCCGCTTCAATTTCATCAGGCGCCTGGTGGATTTCACGCCGCGCGAGGAACTGATCGAGATCGCGCGCCGCATCGCCCCGCTCGGCTGGCAGGTTGTGATCTATTTCGAGGCACCGGACCTGCCGGAGCTCTGGGATTTCTTCACCGCTCTTCCCACCCCGGTCGTCGTCGATCACATGGGCCGCCCTGACGTCGGTAAGCCCGTCGATGGTCCCGAATTCGCCCTGTTCCAGCGCCTGCTCGCCGAGCATCCGAATATCTGGACCAAGGTCACCTGCCCCGAACGCCTGAGCATCACCGGCCCCCCGGCCCTGAACGGGGAGCGCCATCCCTATCGCGACGTGATCCCCTTCGCGCGCCATCTGGTCGAGACCTTCCCCGACCGCGTCATCTGGGGCACCGACTGGCCGCATCCCAACCTGAAGGGCCACATGCCCGACGATGGTCTGCTGGTCGATGTCATCCCGCAGATCGCGCCCACGCCGACGCTGCAACAGAAGCTTCTGGTCGATAACCCGATGCGTCTCTACTGGCCCGACGAGGCCGTCCCCGGGAGGTCCTGACCCATGGCAACCAAACTCCGTCTCGCGGTCGTCGGCCCCGGCGCCTTCGGGGTCAAGCATCTGGAAGGCCTGGCCAGGATTCCGGATGCCGAAGTGGCGGTGCTGGTCGGCCAACCGCTGGAACAGGCAAGCGCGGTCGCCGACCGTTTTGCCGTCGCCGAGGTGACGGACGACCTGTCCGCCGTGCTGGCGCGGCGCGATATCGACGCCGTCATCCTCGCGACCCCCACGCCGTTGCATGCCGCGCAGGCGATCGCCTGCCTGAAGGCCGGCAAGCATGTGGAGGTGGAAATCCCGATGGCCGACAGCCTCATCGACGCCGAGGAGCTGGCGCGAATCGCCGCCGCCTCCGGCCGAATTGCCATGGTTGGCCATACCCGTCGCTTCAACCCAAGCCACCAATGGCTCCACAAGCGCATCGTCGCGGGCGAGATCAAGATCCAGGCGATGGACGTGCAGACCTTCTTCTTCCGCCGCACCAACATCAACGCGCTGGGCCAACCACGGAGCTGGACGGATCATTTGCTCTGGCACCACGCCGCGCACTCGATCGACCTGTTCGCCTACCAGACCGGCGCGCCGATCGTCGCGGCCCAGGCGATGCAGGGGCCGATCCACCCCACGCTCGGGATCGCCATGGACATGTCGATCCAGCTCAAATCCGCCACCGGCGCGATCTGTACCCTGGCCCTGTCGTTCAACAACGACGGCCCGCTCGGCACATTCTTCCGCTATATCTGCGACAATGGCACGTATATCGCCCGCTACGACGATCTGGTCGATGGCAAGGAAACGCCGATCGACGTCTCCGGCGTCGATGTCTCGATGAACGGCATCGAGCTGCAGGACCGCGAGTTCGTCGCGGCCATTCGCGAAGGCCGCCAACCCAACGCCGCGGTGGCCGACGTGCTGCCCTGCTACCGCGTCCTCGGCGCGCTGGATCGCCAGCTCGCCGCCGGCTGAACGCCGCAACGAACAAAGGAGACACGCCATGTCGATCGCCTATCCGAAGCCAGATATCCCCGGCACCACCCTGTTCGACGGCGAGCAGGCGATGAAGGGCTTCGCCCTCAACAAGATGTGCTTCTCCTTCAATGACGCCGCCAACCGCGAGACGTTCCTGAAGGACGAGGACGCCTATTGCGCGCGCTTTGGCCTGACCTCGCCGCAGCGAGAAGCAATCCGGAACCGCAACGTGCTGGAACTGATCGCCGCCGGCGGCAACGTCTATTACCTCGCCAAGTTCGCCGGCATCTTCAAGCTGGACGTGCAGGACCTCGGCGCCCAGCAAACCGGCATGACCAAGGACGAATTCAAGGCGAAGCTCGTGGCGGCAGGGAGATAGGATCATGGCCAAGATCGTCGGCGTGGTGACCACGTCCCACGTGCCCTCCATCGGCGGCGCGATCGCGCGCCATCAGGAACAGGACCCCTACTGGAAGCCGTTCTTCGACGGCTTCATCCCGGTGCGCGAATGGCTCAAGGACGTCAAGCCGGATGTCGCCGTGGTGATCTACAATGATCACGGACTGAATTTCTTCCTCGACAAGATGCCGACCTTCGCGGTGGGCGCGGCACCCGCGTACCGTAACGCCGACGAGGGCTGGGGCATCCCCACGGTTCCGCCCTTCGCGGGGGATCCGGCGCTGTCATGGCATCTGATCGAAGGGCTGGTACGCGCCGAGTTTGATCCCACCACCTGCCAGGACATGCTGGTCGATCACGCCTTCACCCTGCCGATGGCACTGCTCTGGCCGGACCAGAACTGGCCGGTGCGTACTGTTCCGGTCTGCATCAATACGGTGCAACACCCGCTGCCCTCGGCGGCGCGCTGTCTCAAGTTCGGCCGCGCGCTCGGTCGCGCGATCGACGATTATGACCAGGATTTGCGCGTGCTGGTGGTAGGGACCGGCGGGTTGTCGCACCAGCTGGACGGCAAGCGCGCCGGGCACATCAACAAGGAATTCGACCAGAAATTCATGGCAAGCCTGCTGGCCGATCCAGACTGGGCGACGCGCTATTCCATCGCCGAACTGGTGGCCGAGGTCGGCACGCAGGGGATCGAGCTGCTGATGTGGCTCGCCGCCCGCGGCACGCTCGCCGGGCCGGTACGCGCGCTCACCTCCACCTACCATATCCCCATCTCCAACACCGCCGGCGGGATTATGCTGATGGCGGCGTGACGGCAGGTGGCGGCGGCCGATTGACACCGGCCGCCGTCGGGGCAACGGTCCGGCCATGGCCGAGGAATACTCCACCGTCACGGACGGCGTGCGGGTCAGCGTCCGCTCGTATTATCTGGAAGACCAGTCGGAACCCGATTCCGCCCATTTCGTCTGGGCGTATCGGGTAAAGATCGACAATCAGGGCGCCCGCCCGGTGCGCCTGCTGCGCCGCACCTGGCACATCACCGACGCGCGCGGGCGCACCCAGCACGTCCACGGCGCCGGCGTGGTGGGCGAACAGCCGCTGCTGGAGCCCGGCGAGAGCTTCGAATACACCTCGGGCACCCCGCTCGAGACACCCTCAGGCTTCATGGTCGGCACCTATCACATGGTCGATCCCGCCTCCGGCGAGGCGTTCGACGTTGCGGTCCCGGCCTTCAGCCTCGACAGCCCGCACCAGGACGGCGGGGTGCATTGATCGCCCTGCCTTGCGGGTCCCGCCACCGGGGCCATATCGCCCCCGGGGTCGACGAACGCGGCCCGTTGCCGAAGGAAGCGCCATCGTGGACGTGATCAGCCCCGACTCCCCCCTTGCCGCCGACGCCACGCGCCCGACCCGCGCCGAGGCCGAAGCCGCGGTCCGCACCCTGCTGCGCTGGGCCGGCGACGATCCCGCGCGCGAGGGCCTGCGCGACACGCCGGCCCGGGTCGCGCGCGCCTACGCGGAATTCTTCTCCGGCTACGCCACCGACCCGCACGCGCTGCTGGAACGCACCTTCGAGGAAACGGACGGCTACGATGAGATCGTGCTGCTGCGCGATATCCGCCTGGAGAGCACCTGCGAGCACCACATGGCACCGATCCTGGGCCGCGTGCACGTCGCCTACCTGCCGCACCGGCGCGTCGTCGGCATCAGCAAGCTTGCCCGGGTGGTGGAGGCATATGCGAAACGTTTCCAGATTCAGGAAAAGCTCACCGCGCAGATCGCCAACACGATCCAGGAAGTACTCTCCCCGCGCGGCGTGGCCGTGGTGATCGAGGCGGCGCATCAATGCATGACGACGCGCGGCGTCCACAAGCCCGGCGTGACCATGGTCACCAGCCGGATGCTGGGCGCGTTCCGCACCGATCCCGCGACCAGGCGGGAATTGCTGGCCATGATCGGCAACCCAGGCGGGCCGCGCGAAGGTTGATGCGCGCGCCCGGGCGCGGCCCCCGCCTATGAGCGACGGCCTGGCCATGAGCGACGGCCTGGATGGCGTCGTGGTCGCCGAGACGGCGCTGAGCCTCGCCGACCCGGCCCGGGGGCGCCTATATGTGCGCGGGATCGAGCTCGCCGTCC
>JAKAZN010000205.1 GCA_021815835.1 Pseudomonadota bacterium | reverse complement strand
GATCTCCATCACGCAGAACCGCGCCGCGACCGCGCCGCCGCGATCGGTGGCGATGCGCCACAGCCCCGCCGCCGCGTCGAAATGCGCCGCCGTGACGGTGGTCTCGAAGCGGATATCGCGGCGCAGATCGAACCGTTCCGCCACGTGTTCCGCATAGCGCAGGATCTCGGGCTGGGAGGCGAAGCGCTCCGACCAGCGCCATTCCTGCTGCAGATCCTCGTCGAAGGCGTAGGAATACTGCATGGATTCCACGTCGCAGCGCGCGCCGGGATAGCGGTTCCACCACCAGGTGCCGCCGACGCCGGACGCGCGCTCCAGCACCACCGCCGACAGCCCGAGGCCGCGCGCGCGATGCAGCATGTAAAGTCCGGCGAAGCCGGCGCCGACGATGACGAGATCGAACGATGGGTCGGGCGCGGCATGCATGGGCGGTGTTTTCCTTCCGGGCGAGACGGGAGGCCGGCACGGCACACGCGACGGCCCGGCCTGTCAACCGCGCCGCGAACCGTCCCTACCCCGCGCCCGCGCGCGCCAGGCCCACCAGCGCGGCGCGCACATCCGCGGCGCTGGCCACCAGGGTCGGCCAGGCGATCCTGATCGACTCCGCGCCATCGGCCAGATCGCACCCGTCCGCATCGGCCGCCACCATGCGCCAGGCCCCCGGCCGGCCCGCGATCCGCGCCATCGCGTCCGGATGATCGCCGTTGCAATGCGCGATGATCCCCGCCTCCGCCGCCGCGATCGCCGCCACCGCGTCGCGGTCGGGGCGCAGATCGGCCGCCCGCACCCGGAACGCGCGGGCGAATCCGCCCACGAACATCGCCGCCTCGATGGACAGCCGCCAGAGGTGGAAATCCGCGAATCCCGCATATTGCGCCGCGTAAGGGTGGATCGCCAGGAACCGCGCCAGCAACGCCGGATCGTCGCTGATCTCGGCCCGCGCGATCACGCTCACGCGCGGAGCCGTCTGCGGATTGACCTCCACCGGCGCTCCCACCGCCAACAGCGCGCAGCGCGGATCGGCGCGCAGATGGCGCGTATGGGCGGACAGATCCGACAGCAGCAGCAGCGGCGTCAGGTCGGGCGCGGTCGCCGGCGTCACCAGCGAGGCGAAGGGATCGCCGTCATCGCTGGTCGCGAGGCTCGCCGACCGCGCCGCGCGCAGCAGCCCCCGCGCGGCGCGGGCCGGGCTCGGCGCCGGCCCTTCCGTGGCAATCCCGCTCGGCATAAGACTGTCCCCCTCTCCTCGCGGGCGCATCGCCGCCCCATCTCAACGGCACTTCCCGTCGGCACGGCCCCCTTGGCCCGGAACCCATTCCCATGCCCCAGACCATCGCCCTCGTCGATGACGACCGCAATATCCTGACCTCCGTCGCCATGACCCTGGAGCAGGAAGGCTACCAGGTCCGCACCTACACGGACGGGGAGAGCGCATTGCAGGGGCTCATCTCCCGCCCCGTCGATCTTGCCGTGCTCGACATCAAGATGCCGCGCATGGACGGGATGGAGCTATTGCAACGTCTGCGCGCGCGCAGCGCCATGCCGGTGATCTTCCTCACCTCCAAGGACGAGGAGGTGGACGAGCTCATGGGCCTGCGCCTCGGCGCGGACGATTACATCCGCAAGCCGTTCAGCCAGCGCCTGCTGCTGGAACGCATCCGCGCGCTGCTGCGGCGCAACGAGGTCTCCCGCGCCGAAGGCTCCGGCGCCGCGCCCGGCGGCGTGATCGCGCGCGGCGAGCTCACGTTGGACGAAACCAAGCACCAATGTCTGTGGAAAGGCGAGGACATCCAGCTCACGGTCACCGAATTCCTGCTGGTCAAGGCGCTCGCCGCGCGGCCGGGCATGGTGAAAAGCCGCGACCAGCTGATCGATGCCGCCTATGGCGAGAACATCTACGTCGATGACCGCACGATCGACAGCCACATCAAGCGCATCCGCAAGAAGTTCCGGGCCCGCGACGAGGAGTTCGAGCGGATCGAGACCCTCTACGGCATCGGGTACCGCTACAAGGAGCACTGACATGCCGGCAGGGTCGCCCCCGGCGCCGCCGCGCCGCGCGCCCCGCCCGCGCTGGGTCTCGCCCCTGATGCGCCGGCTGCTGCTGGTGAACATCCTGCCGCTCGCCCTGCTGCTCGCGGCCCTGCTGTATCTGGACCAGTACCAGAACGGCCTGCTGGAAAACGAGGTCGGCGCGCTGCGCGAGCAGGCGCGCGTCTATGCCGGCGCGCTCGCGCAAAGCGCGGTGCGCATCGACGGCAAGCAGGCGAGCGTCATGGCCGACGTGGCCCGCCCGCTGCTCTGGCGCCTGACCGAGCCCACCCCGGACGCGCAGGCGCGCCTGTATGGCCCGGACGGCACGGTGATCGCCGATTCCGCGCTCGGCCTCGCCGGCACCGGCGCCGGCCCGCGCGAGGCGTTCCCGCGCGACGGCGCGGGCAGCCCGATCCGCGCCGCGATCGACTGGCTCTATGACCAGGTCCAGGCGCTGGTCCCCCGCCCCGCCCCCGGCCCGCTGGATGCCGGCGGCGGCACCGGCCTCGCCCCCAACGCGAAGGGTGAGATGCGCCTGTCCAGCGCCGAGAACTCCCGCGAGATGCCGCCCTATATCCGCCGCACCGCCGGGAATCGCCTGCTGGTGACGGTCGCCGAGCCGGTCCGGCGCGACAAGCAGACCGTCGGCATCATCCTGCTCACGCGCGAGGCCCGCGGGGTGGATCGCGCGTTGTTCGCGATCCGCACCTCCATCCTCGGCCTGTTCGCGCTGGCGCTGGTGCTGACTGTGCTGATGTCGTGGTATCTCTCGCTCACCATCGCGCGGCCGATCCTGCGGCTGGCGAATGCCGCCACCGACATGCGCGAGGGCGAGGGGCGGACCGGCAGCGTGCCGCGCGCGCTGCTGACGCGCCGCGACGAGATCGGCGCGCTCGCCGTGGCGCTGGCCGATTCGGCCGTCGCGCTCTGGCACCGCATGGACGCGACCGAACACTTCGCCGCCGACGTGGCGCACGAGATCAAGAACCCGCTCTCGTCGATCCGCAGCGCGATCGAGACCTTGCGGCGGATGGACGATCCGGCCCGGCGCGGTCAGTTGCTCGGCATCATGGCCGACGACGTGACCCGGCTCGACCGGCTCATCAGCGATGTGTCCGAGGCCTCCCGCGTCGATGCGGAATTGTCGCGCACCGTGACCGAACCGGTCGATCTCGCGGCGATGCTGCGCACCCTGCTCGAGCTGCATGACGCGACGGCCGGGCCGCGCGATCCGCGTCTGGTGCTCGATCTGCCGGCGGACGGGCTGATGGTGCGCGGGGTGCAGGACCGGCTGGTGCAGGTGTTCCGCAACCTGATCGGCAACGCCGAATCCTTCAGCCCGCCGGAGGGGAAAATCCTGGTCCGTGCCCACATCGCCGACGGCATGGCGGAGATCGCGGTGGAGGACGAAGGCCCGGGGATTCCGGACGGCAAGCTGGAACAGGTGTTCGACCGGTTCTATTCGGAACGCCCGCGGGAGGAACGCTTCGGCCAGCATTCCGGCCTGGGTCTGGCGATCTCGCGCCAGATCGTGGAGGCGCTGCACGGGCGCATCACCGCGGAGAACCGCCGCGACGAAACCGGCGCGGTCAAGGGCGCGCGGTTCGTGGTACGGCTGCCAGTGGGATAGGTCCCGTGGGCCGACCCGCGTGCATCAGCGGCAACCGACGCGCGAACTCCGCTCGTCGCCCTCAGGCGGCGAGCGGAGTGATTCGCAGCCGGAACGTCCGGAACCGCGGGGCCTCAGGTGGCGATTTCCGCGCCCTTCGTCGCCAGCTTGCCGGCGAATTTCTTCCCGCCGCGCACCACACCGAAACCCAACAGGCCGGCAGCGAGCAGACCGAATGTCGGCGGCTCGGGGACTGCCGGCACCGGTCCGGGATTTGACGAGAATGTGCCGGACCCCGCGGCGTTGAACAGACCCAGCGCCGGGTAGGCCTGGCCGTTGGTCACGGCGCCGGTCGAGAAATTCGGAATGAGCGAAGACAGGCTGAACGAGGCCACCTCGTCGGTTTCGTTGAGGAAGGCCAGATAGGCCGACGTCAACACGAGCTGGTTGAGATTGCCCGCCGTCGCACTGGCGGTGAAGCTGCCATTGCCGGAGCCGATATTCGAACTGAACTGGGCGCCCGTGGTCGAAGGGCTCCCGGTGACGGCAAAGGTTCCGGACAGCAGATTCGCTCCCGGGGCCGCGCCGGCGTCGATAAACGAAAATGTGCCGGCATACCCGAACTGCGAAAAGGAATCGCCGGCGCCGCAAGCGACCCCGCAACTGCCGATCTGGGTGCTCGTCGCGCTCAAGGTGAAAGTGGCGTTCTCCGGCCCGGCAAACGGCAGGCCCGACACGCCCGAGAACGAGAACATCACCGGGGCGGACGCCGAGACTGTCGTCGTGGTTCCCGAGGTGGAAATCGTCCAGGCCTGCGTGCTGCCATTCTGTTGGATGAACTGGGCGAACGTAACCGCCGTCGCCATGGCCGGCCCGACCGACAGCGCAACGAGCGTGCACGGAACAACCAAGCCGCGCAATAACCCGAGTCGCAACGGAATTCCCATCGTGATCACCTTCCCTGTTCGGCGGTTGCCAAGATCATGAACGCTGACAGGGCTCGGAACGTCTCACCGGGAAACGCCAACCAGCTCCGCGTACGGCCATGTGATGGGGGTATCGCAGCCCGGGGCGCTCGGCGGCAGAGTCGGAAACTACCCATATCCCAAAAAAAGAAACCGGCGGCGACGGGCGCCGACCGTGAATGCCCGGGTTTGCGTCGGATTTCCTGGGTTCGCCGGCATTGATCCCCTCCAGCTTCCGGGGGACGACCGCGCGACCGCGATACGCGTCG
>JAKAZN010000204.1 GCA_021815835.1 Pseudomonadota bacterium | reverse complement strand
CGTGCGGCTCGCCGATCCGCGCACGGGCGCCGCGCGCGATCTCGCGACCGACGGCGTGTTCATCGCGATCGGCCATTCGCCGAACACCGCGATGTTCCGGGGTCAGCTCGCGATCGACGCCGAGGGCTATATCGAAACGGTGCCGGGCAGCACGCGGACGTCCGTCCCCGGCGTGTTCGCCGCCGGCGACGTGCAGGACAAGATCTTCCGCCAGGCGGTGACCGCGGCCGGCACCGGCTGCATGGCGGCGCTGGAGGCCGAAAAATTCCTCGCCGCCGCCGTCTGACGCGGATCGACCCCGACCGGATCATCGCGCGGACCACCACCGGCGCAACGCCACCACCGACCAGATCGCCTCCACCACGCCGAACGGCCAGGCGCCTTGCAGGAATCCATAAGCGGACCCCAGCCCGCACGCGGCGGCGAAACCCAGAACGAACCACCGGCTGCGATGTTCGAACGCGTAACAAACAAGCATTGCGCTCACGGCGAACAATCCGAACGCGGTGAGCGCGTCCATCGCGGGCTACTCCGGCCGCTCGAATCCCTCCGCGTCGCGCAGCGAAGCCGTTTCGGCCCCGGTCAGAAACGCCACCAGGGCGCGCGCGGCCTCCGGCTGCGCCGCGCCGGCGCGGATCGCGCACGCATAGACGGTGGCGAGACCGTGCGGTTCCGGCAACGGTCCGACCACCGCAAGCCCCGGCGTATCGACGATCTCGGTGATCTGCGTGCAGCCGATGGCCCCCGCCTCCGGCGCGCCGGCCAGCGCGCGCATCGCCGCCGCGCCGGTCGGGAACGGGCGCAGCCGGGGCGCGACCGCCGCTTCGATCCCCAGCCCGCGCAGCACGCCCATGAAATGGATCCCGGCCGTGGAGATCTGCGGGTCCGGAACATAGACACCGTCGGCGGCCAGCAGCGCGGCGCGCAACGCGTCGCCCGTCGCGATATCGGGCGCCGCGCGCCCTTCGGGCACGGCGATGCCGGTGCGGGTCAGCCCGATCGGCAGGATCGGGCGGGCAACCAGCCCGCGCGCGGCAAGCTCCTCGAGCAGTGCCGCGGTCAGGATCACCACCTCTCCCGGCGCGCCGGCCACGACCTGGTCGCGGACAGCGCCGGCAGCGGCGAAGACCGGCGCGAGTGCGGTGCCCGTCGCGGCGGCGAATCGTTGTTGCAGATGCGTCACGAGGCCGCGGGAAGCGCCGGCGGCGAGGAGAGGAAACGACATGGGGCGCGGGGTCCAGTTTGCGGGGAGGGATGAATGAGTATGGGCGCGGGCGGGCAGGCCCGTCCAACCCGGGCGCGCGGCGGCGGCGCGCCGCTCCTGGTCGTCGCGGCATCGACAATCGCGTGCCCCGTACCCATGTGCGCGAGGCAACCGCGCCGCGCCGCGCAATCTTCCCCAAAGGACCCCCACCATGAGCGATCTCATCGTCATCGCCTTCCCCTCGGAAGAAAAAGCCGAGGAAGTGCGTCAGAAAGTGCTCGCCATGCAGAAGGAGTACCTGATCGAGGTCGGCGACGCGGTGGTGGCCGTGAAACATCCCAACGGCCACGTGAAACTGAACCAGATGTTCCACCCCACCGCGGCCGGCGCCGCCGCCGGGAGTTTCTGGGGCCTGTTGATCGGCATCCTGTTCATGATGCCGCTCGTCGGCGTGGCGCTGGGCGCTGGTGCCGGTGCGCTCGGCGGCGCGATGACCGATTTCGGGATCGACGATAAGTTCATGAAGGAACTCGGAGAATCGCTCCAGCCCGGCAACGCGGCGCTGTTCCTGCTGATCCGCAAGATGACGGCCGACAAGGTGTTCGAGGATCTGCGCGGCGTCGGCGGCACGGTGCTGCGCACCTCGCTCGATCATTCCAAGGAGCAGGCGCTGCGCGACGCGCTGGCCGGCCATCTCAGCCTACTCACCGGCTGAGGATTCGCGCACCCAGCTTCGCCGTTTGCCGAAATCGCCCGAACACACGGCGGTTTCGGCGCGCGTTCCGCCCCGAGCCAAGCGCCACCCTGGCCCCCGTTCCCGCATTCCGGTACCCTCCGCCCAACGTCGCGGAACCGCCAGGACCCACCATGCGCTACCCCACCCATCTCCTCCCCACCACCATCGTCGGCTCGCTGCCGCAGCCCGACTGGCTGGTCGATCGCGCCACCTTGCACCACCACGGCGTCCCGCGTGTCGCCGCGGCCGATATCTGGCGCATCGGGCCGGACTATCTCGAAGCCGCGCAGGACGACGCCACGATCCTTGCCATCCGCGAACAGGAACGCGCCGGCATCGATATCGTCACGGATGGCGAGATCCGGCGCGAGAGCTATTCCAATCGCTTCGCCCTCGCATTGGAAGGCATCGATGCCGCCCATCCGGGCGCCGTCACCAGCGCCGGCGGCCGCACGACGCCGGTCCCGCGCGTCACCGGGCGCATCCGCCGCGCCGCGCCGGTGGAGCTGCGCGACGCCCAGTTCCTGCGCGCCAACACCGATCGCGCCACTAAGATCACCCTCCCCGGACCCTTCACCCTCTCGCGCCAGGTGCAGAACGATTTCTACAAGGACCCGGCCGCGCTCGCGATGGACTACGCCGCCGCCGTCAACGCTGAGCTGCGCGATCTGAAAGCAGCCGGCATCGACGTGGTCCAGCTCGACGAGCCCTGGGTCCGCACCGCACCCGCCGAGGCCGCCGCCTACGGCATCGCCGCGATCGATCGCGCGCTGGAGGGAATCGAAGGCCCCACCGTCGTCCATCTCTGTTTCGGCTACGCTGCGGTGGTCAAGGAAAAGCCCACCGGCTACAGCTTCCTGCCCGAGCTCGCCGCCTGCGCGGCCACCCAGATCTCGATCGAGGCGGCGCAGCCGAAGCTCGACCCCGGCATCCTCGCCGATCTCGCGCCGAAGACGATCCTGCTCGGCGTGCTCGATCTCGGCGATCCGGGGGTCGAAACACCAGAAACCGTTGCCGCGCGCCTGCGCGCCGGGCTCCGCCATGTCGCCGCGGACCGGCTGGTCGCCGCGCCCGATTGCGGCATGAAATACCTCCCCGCCGCCATTGCCGCCGGCAAGCTGCGCGCCCTGGCCGCCGGCGCGGCGATCGTACGCGCCGAGCTGGCCGGCCACGCGCGCCCTTCGTGAGCGCAACATCGATATCGGCCGACACGACGCGCCCGCCGCGGCGCCGCCGTGGATCGTTTGGACCCCGAGGCCCCGACCCCACCCCGCCTTGATCCCGCCACCGCCCCGGACTACCCCGCCTTCCCGTCGCAGCCGCAGGACCTGCCCCGCCCATGCCCGCCGCCCCCCCACGTCCCGTCATGCTCGCCATCCTGGACGGCTTCGGCTGGCGGGAGGAAACCGCGGATAACGCCGTCCGCCTGGCCCGCACGCCCAATTTCACCCGACTCTGGGCCGCGAATCCGCACGCCTTGCTGCACACCTCCGGCCTCGATGTCGGTCTGCCGGACGGGCAGATGGGCAATTCCGAGGTGGGCCATCTCAATATCGGCGCCGGCCGGGTGGTCATGCAGGACCTGCCGCGCATCGGCCGCGCGGTCGCGGACGGCAGCCTCGCCAAGGCCCCGGCCCTCACCGGCCTCATCGAAAAACTCAAGGCCTCGGGCGGTATTTGCCATTTGATGGGCCTCGTCTCCCCCGGCGGCGTGCATTCGCACCAGGACCACGCCGTCGCGCTGGCGAAAATCCTGCGCGCGGCCGCCATCCCGGTCGCGATCCACGCCTTCACCGACGGGCGCGACACGCCGCCGCAATCCGGCGCCGACGATCTCGCCCGTCTCGCCGCCGCGCTGCCCGAAGGCGCGCGCATCGCCACCGTCACCGGGCGCTACTTCGCCATGGACCGCGACAATCGCTGGGACCGGGTCGCCCGCGCCTATCACGCGCTGGCGGATGCCGAGGGCGCCCGTTTCCCCGCTCCCGACGCCGTCATGCGCGCCGCCTACGCCGCAGGCACGTTCGACGAATTCGTCCCCCCCGCGATCATCGGCGACTATAACGGCATGCGCGACGGCGACGGCCTCCTGTGTTTCAATTTCCGCGCCGACCGCGTGCGCGAGATCCTCGCCGCCCTGCTCGATCCGACCTTCGACGCCTTCCCCCGCGCCCGCCCGATCGCCTTCGCCGCCGCCGCCGGCATGACGCAGTACAGCACCGGGCTCGATCGCTTCCTCGCCACGCTCTTCCCGCCCGAGGATCTGCGCCACACGCTCGGCGAGGAAGTCGCGAACGCCCATCGCACCCAGCTTCGCGCCGCGGAGACCGAGAAATATCCCCACGTCACCTATTTCCTGAATGGCGGGCGGGAGGCGCCCTATCCCGGGGAGGACCGGATCATGGTCGCCTCCCCCAAGGTCGCCACCTACGACCTGCAACCCGAGATGTCCGCCCCCGAGCTGACCGACAAGGTGGTCGCCGCGATCGCGTCGGCCCGCTACGACCTGATCGTTCTGAACTACGCCAATCCCGACATGGTGGGCCATACCGGGAGCCTGCCGGCGGCGATCGTCGCGGTCGAAACGGTCGATACGGCGCTCGGCCGCATCGCCGCGGCTGTCGCCGCCCAGGGAGGAGCCGTGCTGGTCACCGCCGATCACGGCAATTGCGAGATGATGCGCGACCCGGAAACCGGCGGCCCGCACACCTCGCACACCACCAACCCGGTTCCCCTGCTGCTGTTGGGCGCGCCCGCGGGCACGGGCCTGGCGGATGGCCGGCTCGCCGACCTCGCGCCGACGATGCTCGCCCTGATGGGCCTGCCCCAACCCCAGGAGATGACCGGGAGGAGCCTGATCCGCGCCCCGGCGGCCCGCCCCCAAGCTGGCTAACCCCCCCCTTCTCCCTCTCCCCCACTTTGGGGGAGAGGGTCGTGTGGAGG
>JAKAZN010000203.1 GCA_021815835.1 Pseudomonadota bacterium | reverse complement strand
GCCTTTGACCTGCTGGCCCTTGCCCCGCTGGCCCTTGCCCTGCTGGCGGGCGCCGCGCGATGACCGTCACAGGGCGGTCCTACGCCATCCTCGGCGTGCTGTTTGCGGCCCTGCTGTTCGCCGCCAGCGGCTTTCTCTGGTTCTCCGACCGCGGCGGCGCGACCGTCGGCGGACCGTTCACGCTGACCGACGGCACCGGCAAGCCGGTGACCGATCGCGATTTCCGCGGCAAATACATGCTGGTCTATTTCGGCTACACCCATTGCCCGGATGTCTGCCCGACCACGCTCTCAGACATCGCCGCGGCGTTGAAGCTGATGGGACCGAAGGCCGCGTCCCTTGCGCCGGTGTTCATCACCGTCGATCCGGCGCGCGACACGCCGGCGGTGATCGCGCACTACGCGGCGCAATTTTCGCCGGCGATCACCGGCCTGTCCGGCACGCCGGCCGAGATCGAGGCGGTGGCCGCCGAGTACCACGTGTACTACGCCAAGCATCCGAAGACCGAGGCCGAACTCGACTACTCGGTCGATCACAGCTCGGTCCTCTATCTGATGGGCCCGGACGGGGGCTTCGTCGCGCCGATTCCGGCCAATTCCTCGTCCAAGGAGTTGGCGGCGGCGCTGGGCCGCGCCATGCGCTGAATCGCGGTCAGGCCGCGGCGAAATCCCGCGCCCGGTAGCCCTGCGCGAACAGCAGGGTCCGCAGCCCGGTATGCTCGACCCGCGCCCGCGCCGAAGCCGCCACCACCGGCTTGGCGTGGAACGCGATGCCGAGGCCGGCGTCGCGCAGCATCGCCAGATCGTTCGCCCCATCCCCCACCGCGAGCGTCTCCTCCGTCGTCAGCCCGTGCGTGGCGCGCAGTTCGTGCAAGGTCGCGCGCTTGGCGTCCCGATCGAGGATCGGCTCGGCCACGGTGCCGGTCAGCACCGCCCCGTCATGCTCCAGCACGTTCGACCGGTGCAGGTCGAACCCGACGAGGGCCGCGACGCGGCCGGTGAAGAAGGTGAAACCGCCGGAGACCAGGGCCGTGACCGCGCCATGCGCGCGCATCGTCGCCACCAGTTCGCGCGCGCCCGGCGTCAGGCGCACCCGCGCCCAGGTTTCTTCCAAGGCCGCGATCGGCAGGCCGCGCAGCATGCCCACCCGCTCGCGCAGCGCGGCGGCGAAATCGAGCTCGCCGTTCATGCTGCGCGTCGTGATCGCGGCGATCTCGGCCTTCAGCCCGGCGAAATCGGCAAGCTCGTCGAGCGTCTCGCCGGTGACGATGGTGCTGTCCATGTCGGCGATCAGCAGCTTCTTGCGCCGCCCGGCGGCGGGCAGCGCGATCGCATCGACCGGCGCGTCCTCGAGCGCTTCGCGCACCAGGGCCGGGTCGGGCAAGGCGGCCAGGGGGATATCCGCGGCCTCCCCGGGCGACAAAATCAGCGGGGGGCCGCCGCCGGTGGCGCGGCGGAGCCGGGCCAGCAGCGTCTCGGTGAGCGGGGCGATCGCGGGATCGGCCACCAGGGTCAGGACATAGGGGGCGTTCATGGCGGCGGAACCTGCCAGGGGGCGGAGCGAGCGGCAAGGCGGCAAGAAAAATCGCGGACTGCAACCATTCCGTGACGGTTTATCCGTTATTCGAACAATCACAGTGAAGGAAGTCGCGATGCTCGTGATCACGTCCGAAACGGTGGCCGGCCAGCGGGTGCGACAGACGCTCGGCCAGTGCTTCGGCGTCGTGGTGCGCTCGCGCGGCCTGGGCGGCAATATCGCCGCGGGCCTGCGTTCCCTGGTTGGTGGCGAGATCGTCGAATACACGCAAATGCTGGAAGAGGCGCGCAAGCACGCGGTCGATCGGCTGGTCGATAACGCGGCGCTGATGGGCGCAAATGCCATCCTGACGTTACGGTTCGACAGCTCCGAGATCGGTCAGACCATGAGCGAGATCGTCGCCTACGGCACCGCCGTCATTCTGGAACCGGTTTGAAGGAGAGTGCGATGCTGCGCTGGTTCGTGATCATCCTGGGTGGATTGATGCTGGCGGGGGCCGGACTCGCCGATGTCATGGGCGCCGGGCCGCAGGGCATCGGGCCCGGCATCGCCGGGGGGTTGCTGCTGATCGGCACCTTGTTTGAGCAGCGCGTCTATCGCCAGGCGGGGGAAGCCCCGCTCGATGGCGACTGGCAGCCGATGCCGGAACGGTTCCGCGACCCGAGCACAGGCAAGGTGGTCGGGGTATGGTTCAACCCGGCGACCGGGCAGCGCAATTATGTGCGTGTGGACGGCGCCGCGGTCATGCGCGACCTGGGTTTGGAACGGCGGTAGGGCGGGGCCGACCCGCCGCCCCTGTGGGAAGCAGCCGGGGGCGGTCCTCCGGTTCCCGTCACCCTTGCCGACCCGCCCGGCCGCGCCGATACGCGGCCTGCCGATGCCCGTTTCCCATCCCGCCCTGATCGTCGCCGGCCCCACCGCCAGCGGGAAATCCGCCCTCGCGCTGGAACTGGCGCGCGATTTGCCCGGCACCGTCATCAACGCCGACGCGATGCAGGTCTATCGCGAGCTCCGCATCCTGACCGCGCGGCCGACGGCTTCGGACGAAGCCCTCGCCCCGCACGCGCTGTATGGGGTGCGTCCGGCGCGCGAGCCGGGCAGCGCCGCCTGGTGGCGCGGGGCGGCGCTGGCGGCGATGGCGGCGGCGCACGCGGCGGGGCGGATCCCGATCCTGTGCGGCGGCACGGGTCTCTATCTGCACGCCCTGACCGCGGGCCTGTCCGAGATCCCCGATCCCGGCCCGGCGGCGCGGGCGGAGGCGCGGGCGCTGCTGGCCGCACTCGGGCCGCAAGCGCTGCACGAACGGCTGGCCGCGGTCGATCCGGCGACGGCGGCGGCGCTGCGCCCCACCGACAGCCAACGGATCGCGCGTGGTTTCGAGGTCTGGCGCGGCACCGGGCGCGGCCTGGCGGCGTGGCGCGCGGCCGGTGGCACGGGCGGTCCGGGCGGTTGGCGCTTCGCCGCGATCGTGCTCGATCCGCCGCGCGCGGCGTTGCGGGAGGCGGCGGGGGCGCGGTTCGCCGCCATGCTGGAGGCCGGCGCGGTCGCGGAAGTGCGCGCCCTGCTGGCGCTCGGGCTCGATCCCGCGGTGCCCGCGCTGCGCGCGCACGGGGTGCCCGAGCTTGCCGCGCATCTGCGCGGGGAAATCTCCCTTGACGAGGCGGCGTCCCGCGCGGTCGCCGCCACGGGGCGGTATGTGAAGCGCCAGGCGACGTGGCTGCGCCACCACGCGCTGGCCCCGCCGGAGCGGGTGCATATGATCCATGCGCGAATCGCGGGGCAAACGCAATTTTCGGAAAGAATTATGGCCGAAATCATCCGGTTTATTCACGCTCCCGCTTGACGCAACGCAACATGGGCCTTATGCGTTCGGGCCTCGCCGCCCGGCCCCAGGCCGCGCGGCTCGCAGCGGGAGCGCGGGATGGCGGTGGAAGCGATGCAGTCGGGGGCGGAGGTGCTGCTCCGCGCCCTGAAGGACCAGGGCGTGGAGGTCGTCTTCGGCTATCCGGGCGGCGCCGTCCTGCCGATCTACGACGCGATCTTCAATCAGAACGCGATCCGCCACATCCTGGTCCGCCACGAGCAGGCCGCGGTGCATGCGGCCGAGGGCTATGCGCGCTCCACCGGCAAGGTGGGGGTGGTGCTGGTCACCTCCGGCCCCGGTGCGACCAACGCGGTCACCGGGCTGCTGGACGCACTGATGGATTCCATTCCGCTGGTCTGCCTGACCGGGCAGGTGCCGACGCATCTGATCGGCAACGATGCGTTCCAGGAAGCCGACACCACCGGCATCACGCGCCCCGCCACCAAGCATAATTACCTGGTGAAGCGGTCCGAGGACCTCGCCCGCGTGGTGCACGAGGCGTTCTACATCGCGCGCGCGGGCCGGCCCGGTCCGGTGGTGATCGACCTGCCGAAGGACATCCTGATCGGCAAGGCGCCGTATGCCGGCCCGGTGGACACCCATCGCAGCTATCGCCCGCGCACCGAGCCCGACCCGGCGCAGATCGCGCGCGCGGTGGCGCTGCTGAAGGGGGCGAAGCGGCCGGTGATCTATACCGGCGGGGGCGTGGTGAATGCCGGGCCGGAGGCGGCGGCGGCGCTGACCCGCTTCGTGCGCATGAGCGGGTTTCCCTGCACCAACACCTTGATGGGGCTGGGCGCGTTTCCGGCGTCCGACCCGCAATTCCTCGGCATGCTGGGGATGCACGGGACGTACGAGGCCAATCTGGCGATGCATGGCGCGGACGTGCTGCTGGCGATCGGCGCGCGGTTCGACGACCGGGTGACCGGGCGGCTCAATGCATTCTGCCCCGACGCGAAGAAGATCCATATCGACATCGATCCTTCCAGCATCAACAAGACGGTGCCGGTGGATGTCGCGGTGATCGGCGATGCCGGCAGGGCGATCGCGGCGCTGATCGCGGCGTGGGAGGCGGACGGGGCGGCGACGGATCGCGCCGCGCTCGCGGCCTGGTGGCGCCAGATCGACGGGTGGCGGGAAAAGCAGAGCCTGCGCTTCACCCAGGACACCGCGCCCGGCGCCGTCATCAAGCCGCAATACGCGATCCGGCGGCTGTGGGAACTGACGCAGGCGCAAGCGAAGGACGTGTTCATCACCACCGAGGTTGGCCAGCACCAGATGTGGGCGGCACAGCATTTCGGCTTCGAGCGGCCGAACCGGTGGATGACGAGCGGCGGTCTTGGGACGATGGGCTATGGGCTGCCGGCGGCGATGGGGGTGCAGATCGCGCATCCGGACGCGCTGGTGATCGATATCGCCGGCGAGGCGTCGATCCTGATGAACATCCAGGAGATGGGCACCCTGGCGCAGTACCGGTTGCCGGTGAAGGTGTTCATCCTGAAC
>JAKAZN010000202.1 GCA_021815835.1 Pseudomonadota bacterium | reverse complement strand
CGGCTGCCGAGTAGGCGTCCGCCCGGGTGGCGGCGGCGACCCACGCCGCCGCCACCCGGGCGGCGAAATCCTTTCCGGCCAATAGGTTGCGCTTGACGCCGGCCGATCGCTCTGGCACCGTTCCGGTTGCCGGACGGGGAGCGGTGTGGCAATGACCAGATCTGAACTGATGGCCGAACTGGCCGACGCGAACCCGCATCTGCGCGCGGGCGACGTGGAGCGCATCGTCGCGACCGTTTTCGACGAAATCACCGAGGCGCTGGCGCGCGGCCAGCGGGTCGAATTGCGCGGCTTCGGCGCCTTCACGGTCAAGCAGCGGGACGCGCGCACCGGACGCAATCCGCGCACCGGCCAGACGGTTTCGGTGGACAGTAAATCCGTGCCGTTCTTCAAGGCCGGCAAGGAACTGCGCGAGCGGGTGAATGCCGGAGCCTCGCCCCGCCGCCGGGCGGCGGGCTGAGCCCGGCCGCGCGGCTCAACCGCCCGCGCGCCATTTCTTCTCCGCCTCGTCCCAGGCCGCCAGCGGCTGGAGATCCGGCACCCAGGCCAGACCGGTCTTGGCATCCGACGACACCGCCTCCGGCGTCACCACCACATCGAGCAGCGCCGGACGCCGCGCCAGCGCCCGCTCGATCGCGGGCTTGAGTTCGGCCTCGGTCTCCACCCGCTCGGCATGCATCCCGAACGCGCGCGCCATCGCCGCGTGGTCGCTGAATTGCAGGCGCGTGCCGACCACCTTGCCGTAGGTCACGGTCTGGTCGTGGACTTCGATCTGCCAGGCGCCGTTATTGGCAACGACGATCAGCACCGGCGCCTTGTGGCGCACCGCGGTGTCGATCTCCATCGCGTTGAAGCCGAAGGCGCCGTCGCCGGAGGCCACCACCACGGTGCGATCGGGAAACGCCAGGCTGGCGGCGATGCCGTACGGCACGCCGACACCGATGCAGCCGAACGGCCCGGGATCGAGCATCACCGGCGCCGACAGCCCGACCCGGGCGAAACTGAGGAAATCGCCGCCGTCGATCACCGCGATCGCATCCGGCCCCATCGCCTCCTGCAACGCCGCCAGTACGCGGTTGGGGTGCAGCCTGCCATCCTTGCCGGCTGGCGCCTCCGCCATGGTCCGGCGCAGCTTGGCGGCGCGCTCGGCATGGCCCTGGCGCAGCTTGTCGGCCCAGGCGCGATCGACGGCCGAGGCGCGATTGCCGGCGGCCTCCAGCAGCGCGCGCAACGCCTCGGCGGGGGTGGCCAGGATCTCCACCTCGCCGCGCCGGTTGTCGCGCAACTCGCCCGCCACGTCGCCGATGCGCACGAAGCGCGCATCGCCAAACACGGAAGGTGAGCCGTAGGCGAGCTGGAAATCGAGCCGCCGTCCGATCGTCAGCACCACGTCCGCATCGCCCATCACCGCACCGCGCATCGCCGCGACCACCGAAGGATGCGCATCCGGAACCAGCCCGCGGCTCTCGCCGGTATCGAGATAGGCAGCGCCGAGCCGGTCGAGCAGCGTCACCAGTTCCGCCCCGGCGCCGCGCGCGCCACGACCGGAGATCACCAGCACCCGCTTCGCGCCCCAGAGCAGATCGGCGGCCTCGGCGATCCGCGCCGGGTCGGGGCGCAGCACGGGGCGCGGCTTGGCGCGCAGATGCTCCTCGCGCTGGAGCGGCTTCGGCACCAAACGGCGCAGCACGTCGGTGGGAAAGTCGATATAGGCCGGGCCCGGTTCGCCGGCCTCGCCGAAGGCGCGCGCGATCGCCTCGTCCAGCTCGATCAGCGCCAGCGCGGGGTCGCGCACGGTGCGCGCATAGCGGGTGATCGCGCGCACGAGCCGGGTGTGATCCAGATCCTGCAAGCCGCCGCGATTCTCCTGCGCGGCCGGGTTGGTGCCGGAGACGATCAGCACCGGGGCGCGCGAGACATGGGCGTTGGCGATGCCGGTCATCGCGTTGGTCACGCCGGGTCCCGCGGTCACCAGCGCGACGCCGAGCGTGCCGGTCAGTTCGGCATGGGCCTGGGCCATGTGCACGGCGGCGCGCTCGTCGCGCACATCGACGATGCGCACGCCCTCGGCGTCGAGCCGCATCCAGATCGGCATGATATGGCCGCCGCACAGCGCGAAGACGCGCTCCACGCCGCGTCGGCGCAGCAGGCGGGCGACCAGGCCGGCGACGCTGTCGGGATCAACCTTCATCGTTTCGCTCCCTTGCTCGGCTCGGCGGCCCGATCCCGGCCGCCCGTCAATTGCGTCTTCAGCACGCGGTGCAGGATCTTGCCGGTCGCGGTGCGCGGCACCTGATCGGCGTGCAGGAAGGTGCAGGAGCGGGGCCGCTTGTAGCCGGCGATCCGGTCCTTGCACCATTCCAGCAGCTCGGCCTCGCCTGGCGCCGCGCCCGGGCGCGGAATGATCACGGCATGCACGCGCTCGCCCCATTTCGCGTCCGGCAGGCCGATCACCGCCACGTCCTGCACCGCCGGGTGCGCGCCCAGCACCGCTTCCACCTCCGAGGGATAGATGTTTTCCCCGCCGGAGATGATCATGTTGCTCTTGCGATCGACCAGCTGGATGTAGCCGTCGGCGTCGCGACGGGCCATGTCGCCCACGGTGCAGTACTCGCCGCGGAACGCCTCGGCCGTCTTGTCCGCCATCTCCCAGTAGCGGTCGAAGCTATGGGGATTGCAGGAATAGAGCTCGCCCGCCACGCCGTCGGCGACCTCGTTGCCGTCCGGGTCGAGCAGGCGGATCGGGGCCGCGCCGACGCATTCCCGCCCGACCGAGCCGAGCTTGGTGAATTGTTCGTGCGGGCGCAGCACCGTGACCCAGCCGGCCTCGCTCGATCCATACATCTCGAACAGGCCGGAATTGGGGAACCGCGCCATCACCTCCCGTTTCGTATCGGGCCGCGCCGGCGCCGAGGAGATCAGCAGCTTCGCGACCCGGCCGGGATCGTGGCGCGCCCAGACCGCCTCGGCGAGGCCGAGCAGCATGATGTAATGGGTCGGCACGAGCGAGGTGAAGCTGGCCCCGGTCTCGGCGAGCGCGCGCAGACAATGCTCGGGATCGAAGCTGCGCCGGGAATAGATCGCCGTCGTGGCGCCGCAATAGGCGAAGGCGCCGAAGAAATTGAGCGAATTCGCATGACACATGGGCATCACCAGCAGCGCGGCGTCGTCGCGATGCAGCGCGAACTCGATCGCGGTGACGAAGCCCAGCAGCACCGCCGCCTTGTGGCTGCGCAGGACGCCCTTCGGGCGGCCGGTCGTGCCGGAGGTGTACATCAGCGTCCAGGGATCGGCTTGCGTGACGCTCTGGTCCGGCTCGCGATCGGCGGCGGCCGCGATCAGTGCCTCGTAGTCGTGGAATCCGGCCGGGCAGGCGGCGGCGCCGAGATGGATCAGCCGCCCCGGGGGGATCGGCAGGCCGGCCCGGATCTCCTCGATCGCGCCGGCGAGCGCGTCTTCCACGATCAGCGCCGCCGCCCCCGCGTTTCCGAGGATGTAGGCGATCTCGGGGCCGACCAGGCGGAAATTGATCGGCACCGCGATCAGCCCCGCCTTCGCTGTCGCAACGTAGATCTCGGCCCACTCGATCCGGTTATAGGCCAGCACCGCGACCCGGTCCCCCTTGGCGAGGCCAAGCCCGAGCAGCGCGTTGGCCAGCCGGCGCGCCCGCTCATTCCAATGGCGGAAGGTCATCGCGCGGTCGAGGTCGCGCACGCCGATACGGTCAGGGAACAACCGCCCCTGCACCGCGAGCATCTGGCCGATGGTCAGAGGGTTCTGCATCCGCGTGCTCCGCCGGCCGATCGATCCGGGCGGGACCGATGCCCCGCCCGGGCCGAGCTTGATCGGCCAGCGCCGCCGCGGTCAAGCGCGGGTCAGACGGGCGGCTTCCGCGCCGCGGCGATCGCCTCCCACACGCGGCGGGGCGAGGCCGGCATATCGATATGGGTGATGCCGTACTCGGCCAGCGCATCGACCACCGCGTTCATCACCGACGGCATCGAGCCCGCGCAGCCCGCCTCCCCGCAGCCCTTGGCGCCGAGCACGTTGGTCTTGCACGGCACCGGATGGCTGTGGAATTCGTAGTTCAGCACGTCGGAGGCGCGCGGCAGGGCGTAGTCCATGTAGGAGCCGGTGACCGGCTGGCCGGTGTCGTCATAGACGACATGCTCCATCAGCGCCTGGCCGATGCCCTGGGCGACGCCGCCATGCGCCTGGCCCTCCACCAGCAGCGGGTTGATGATGACACCGAAATCATTGACCATGACGTAGCGCACGACGGCGACGATTCCGGTTTCCGGGTCGATCTCCACTTCGGCGATGTGGCAGCCATTCGGGTAGGCGAAGGGCGGGCTCTTGGCGACATGACGGACCGAGAGCGTGCGGGGGAGATCCTCCGGCAGGTCGCGGGCTTCGCGCACGCGCGCGGCGAGCTCCATGATCCCGATCGCGCGATCGGTGCCGCCGATGCGGAACCGGCCGCCGGCCGCGCCGAGTTCGAACTCGATATCGCCGGCGGCCGCTTCCAGGACATGCGCGGCGAGCTTGCGGCCCTGTTCGATCACGAGGTCGGATGCTTCGGCGATCGCGGTGCCGCTGGCCATCAGGGATTTGGACCCGCCGGTGCCGCCGCCGGCCAGCAATTCGTCGGAATCGCCTTGCAGCAGGCGGATCCTCTCGAACGGGATGCCGAGGCGGCTCGCCAGCACCTGCGCGAAGGGCGTCGCGTGGCCCTGACCGTAATCCAGCGTGCCGGTGATGATGGTGACGCTGCCGTCATCCTCGAAGCGGATGCCGCCCATTTCGGCCGAGGGCGGGCCGGTGACTTCCAGATACTGGCCGATGCCGATGCCGCGCAGCTTGCCGCGCGCGGCCGAATCCCGCTTGCGCGCGGCGAAGCCGTCCCAGT
>JAKAZN010000201.1 GCA_021815835.1 Pseudomonadota bacterium | reverse complement strand
GCGGCGTCATCGGCACGCCGCGCGGCGACGCCTAATCCCACCCCTTCCGCCCCGGCCGAAATCGTGGCCCACTATGCGCGACAGAGAGCGGGGGATCCGATGGAAACCGAATGGCGCCGCCTGCGCGCCGACGAACTGCGCGCGCGCGCGAAAGACGACGCGATCGTCATCCTGCCCGTCGCGTCCCTGGAACAGCACGGCCAGCATTTGCCCGTGGAGGTCGATTCCATCCTGGGCGAGACCGTCGCGCGCCGCGCCGCCGACGCGCTGGTCGCGCGCGGCGAAACGGCGCTGGTGCTGCCGGTGATCTGGACCGGGCTCTCGGAGCATCACATGAGCTTCGGCGGCACGGTCACCCTGGAATTTCCGGCCTTCGCCGCCTTGATCGAGGGCGTCGTGCGCTCCGTCGCGCGCCACGGGTTCCGCCGCATCGTGCTGCTCAACGCGCATGGCGGCAACGAGAACGCGCTGCGCACGATCACCGACGACCTGACGCCGAAGCTCGGCCTGCCGATCGTGCAGTTCACGTATTGGTACGCCGCCGCGGTGGCGATCGCCGGAATCCTGGAGCAGCAGGGCGGGCTTTCCCATGCGTGCGAGGCCGAGACCTCGATGATGATGGCGGTGCGGCCCGAGCTGGTCGCCGTCGATCGCATCCCCCGCGCGCGGGTCAATTCCGATCCCGACACCACGCCCGGCCTCTATCGCTGGCGCGCGATCGGCGCGCGCACCGCAACCGGCCATCTCGGCCACCCCGAGGCGGCGACCGCGGCCAAGGGCGAGGCGCTGTTCGCCGCGATCGCCGCGGCGGTGGCGGGCAAGCTCGCCGATCCCGATCTCTGGACCCTTCCCTGGCATGCGGAGCCGATCCGATGAGTCTCGACCTGATCGTCAACGGGCAGGCGCGACACGTGGCCGCGGCGCCGACCACGCCGTTGCTCGACGTGCTACGCAATGAGCTCGATCTGAAAGGCACGCGCTATGGCTGCGGGCTGGAGCAATGCGGCAGCTGCATGGTGCTGGTGGACGGGGAACCGGTGTTCGCCTGCGCGCGCGAGGCCGGCACCTGCGCGGGCAAGCGGATCGAGACGGTGGAATCGCTCGCCGATCACCCCCTGCGCGCGGCGTTCCTGGACGAGCAGGCCGGCCAGTGCGGCTACTGTCTGTCGGGCATCCTGATGAGCGCGAAGGCGCTGCTCGATCGCACCCCGCATCCCACGCGCGCGCAGATCGTCGAAGCCCTGGAGCCGCATCTCTGCCGCTGCGGCACGCAATCGCGCATCCTGCGCGCGGTCGAACGCGCCGCCGCCGCGCTGCCCGAGGGAGCCCAACGCCTGGGAGCAATGTCATGAGTGCGACCACCCTGCCGTTGTCCTTCGTCAACAACCCCAGCCCGGCGCGCTGGCTGCGCTTCGATCCCGACCGCTTGCTGCATCTCGCGGTCGGCAAGGTGGAGATCGGCCAGGGCATCCTGACCGCGCTGACGCAGATCGCGGCCGAGGAACTGGATGTGCCGATGGACCGCATCCGCGTGCTGTCGGGCGATACCGATGCCGCGCCGGACGAGGGGGCGACCACGTCCTCCCTGTCGATCGAGGTCGGCGGCGGGTCGCTGCGGCTGATCGCGGCGGAGGCACGGGCGCGGATGCTCGATCGGATCGCGCAACGGCTGAACTGCGCGCCGGCCGAGATCGAGATCCGGGAGGGCGCGTTCTTCCGTGGCGGGGCGCCGACGGGGCAGGATTACTGGTCGCTCGCACACGAAGTCGATCTGGTCCGGCCGGCCGCGGGGAATGCGGCGCCGAAGCCGCGCACGGCGTACCGCGTGGTGGGCCAGCCGGTGCGGCGGGTCGATCTGCCGGCGAAGGTTTCGGGCGCGGCCTTCGTCCATGACCTGGTTCGCCCGGACATGCTGCACGCCCGGATGCTGCGCCAGCCGGCGCGCGGGGCGCGGCTGGCGGCGCTGGACGAGGCGGCGATCCGTCGCGCGGCGGGGGGCGAGCTGCGCATCCTGCGGCTGGGGAATTTCGTGGCGTTGCTGAGCGCCGACGAGACCGTGGCCCAGCGCGCGGCCGTCGCCGCGCCGGCCCATGCGCGCTGGGAGAATATGCGCGCCATCGTGCCCGAACAGCAGGAGGCGGCGTGGCTGGTGGGCAAGCCGTCCAACGATCAGATCGTAGGCGATCCGTTGCCGGCGGCGTCCGGGAAAGTGATGGAGGCATCCTATTCGCGGCCTTATGTCGCGCATGCTTCCATCGGCCCGTCCTGCGCGCTGGCGGAAATGCGCGGCGGGCATCTGTCGGTCTGGTCGCACACCCAGGGCGTCTATCCGCTGCGCGCGGCGCTGGCCCGCGTGCTGGGGGTGGGGGCCGAGACGATCAGCGTGCATCACGCGCAGGGACCGGGCTGCTATGGCCATAACGGCGCGGATGACGCGGCGCTGGACGCGGCGCTGATCGCGCGCGAAATCCCCGATCATTGCATCCGCCTGCAATGGCGGCGGGAGGAGGAGTTCGGCTACGAACCGCTCGGCAGCGCGATGGCGATCACGGTGCGCGCCGTGCTGGACGATGCGGGCCGCCCGATCGACTGGACGCAGGAAGTGTGGTCCGGCAGCCACGTGCAGCGCCCGGCGATGGGTGGCAATCTGCTGGCCCACGAGGCGCTGCCGACGCCCGCGCCCGATCCGCGCCCGACCGATCCGTCCGAAGCCGCGGGCGGCGGCGGCACGCGCAACGGGATTCCCCATTACGCGATTCCCGCGCGGCGGGTCCTGCATCATCTCGTGCCGGTCACGCCGGTGCGCACCTCCGCGCTGCGCGGGCTGGGGGCGCTGCCGAACGTGTTTGCGATCGAGTGCTTTCTGGATGAACTCGCCGCACGCATCGGCGCCGATCCGGTGGCGTACCGGCTGTCGCTGCTGGACGGCCGGCCGCGCGCGGCGCGGGTGATCGCGCGGGCGGCCGAGATGGCCGGCTGGTCCGGGCGCGGCAAGGGCGGCGAGGGGCACGGATTCGGGATCGGTTTCGCGCAATACAAGAACCGCTCCGCCTATGCCGCGGTGGTCGTGGAGGTGGAGGTGGACCGGGAGGTGCGGCTGAAGCGCGTCTGGTGCGCCGCCGATGCCGGCCTGGTGGTCAATCCGGACGGCGCGCGCAACCAGTTGGAGGGCGGCATCCTGCAAGCCGCGAGCTACACGCTCAAGGAACGGATCACGTTCGACGCGACCGGCGTGAGCTCGGTGGATTGGGCGAGCTATCCGATCCTGCGCTTCTCCGAGGTGCCGGACATCGCCTGCGAGCTGATCGCGGCGGACGAGGAACGCTCGCTCGGGATGGGAGAATGCACGTTCGGGCCGACGGCGGCGGCGATCGGCAACGCGGTGGCGCACGCGCTGGGGGCGCGGATCCGCGACATGCCGTTCACGCGCGAGCGGGTGGCTTCGGTGCTGCTGGGCGGGTGAGAAAACGCGACCCGACGGACGGAAGGCGCGACGGTGCCGCCGTTCGCGCCGGTTGCCGTCTAATCCCGATCCAGCCCGCCGCTCACGTTCAGCCGCTCCGCCGTCACGTCGTCGGGCGCGTCGAGCGCCAGCCACAGCACCGCGCGCGCGACCGTTTCGGGATCCGTGCGCATCCCGCGCGGGATGCGCGCGGTGCGTTCCGCCAGGAACGTGTCGATATCGGACCGGCCCGCCAGCGCGGCCAATTGGCGTTCGGTCACGCGCTGCATCGGCGTGTCCATCATCCCCGGGGCCACGCTGGTCACGCTGACCCCGTACGGCGCGAGCGCCAGCGCCGCCGCTCGCGTCACCGCATCGACGCCCGCCTTGCTGGCCGCATAGGCGGCGTAGTCGGGCAACGCCATGCGTGACGCGGGTGAGGTGATGTTCACGATCCGCCCGCGCCCGGCCGCGCGCATATGCGCGCCCGCCGCCGAGCAGATCAGCGCCACCGCGCGCAGATTGAGATCGAGCGTGCGATCCCACAGCGCGGCGGTCATCGCGAAGAACCCCTCCGCCGCGCCGTAGCCGGCATTGTTCACCACGACCTCCAGCCCGCCGAGCGCGGCGATCGCGCCGGCGACGGCGGCGGCCGGCCCGGCGGGGTCGGCGAGATCGTGCACCAGGATCGCAGGCGCGCCGGGGCAGGCGGCGGCGGTGGCGCGCGCGGCGGCCTCGTCGATATCCACCAGCGCGAGCGCGCAGCCGCGCGCGGCCAGTCCCTGTGCCACCGCGCGGCCGAGGCCGCTGCCCGCGCCGGTCACCATCGCGCGTTGTGTCACGGCGTTCCTCCGCTTCTGTCCCGGCGTCAGCATCGGACGCGCGCGGCGGGCCGGCAAGCGCGCCTCGACCGGGCCGGGCGACGCTGCTAGCGTCCGGGGGTCGCGGGGGAGGAAACCCATGTTGAGCCAGGCGCAGATCGACACCTACAACGACACCGGCGCCATCGTCGTGCCGGATGTGCTCTCGGCCGCCGAGGTCGCGGAACTGTCGCGGGTAACCGATGATTTCGTCGCGCGCGCGCACGGGCTGACTGGTCATACCGAGATCTACGATCTGGAGGACAGCCACACGCCCGACGCGCCGCGGGTACGGCGGATCAAGGCGGCGCATCTGCATCATCCGGTCTATGCCGCGCTCACGCGCCATCCGCGCATCCTCGCGGTGCTCGCTGATCTTTGGGGGCCGGATCTCCGGTTCGATACCGCGAAGCTCAACATGAAATGCGCGGGCTTCGGCGCGCCGGTGGAGTGGCATCAGGATTGGGCGTTCTATCCGCACACGAATGACGACCTCGCCGCCGTCGGCGTGATGATGGACGACATGGCGATGGAGAACGGGCCGCTGCTGATCGTGCCTGGCAGCCACAAGGGGCCGGTGTTCGACCATCACGCCGACGGCGTGTTCTGCGGCGCGATGGAT
>JAKAZN010000200.1 GCA_021815835.1 Pseudomonadota bacterium | reverse complement strand
GCCGACGCGTCGAAGACGGCCAGCCGGTGGCCGTGGCGCGGACGGCGGCCGTGATCGAGGATCACGTCCTGGTAGAGATCGCGCAGGTCCGCCAGATCGCCGCTCATGGCGCCATCTTCATGCGAAAAACTCCCGCACCCGCACCAGCGCATCCGCCAGCGCGTCGATCTCCCGCGTGGTCGTATAGACCCCGAAACTCGCCCGCGCGGTGCTTTCCAGCCCGAACCGGTGCATCAGCGGCTCGGCGCAATGATGCCCGGCGCGCACGGCGATGCCGAACCGGTCGAGCAACGTCGCCACGTCATGGGCATGGGCGCGATCGAGCACGAAGGAGACCACCCCGCCGCGATCCTGCGCCGCCCCCAGAATGCGCACGCCCTCGATCGCCGACAGGCGCGACAGCGCATGTTCCGTCAGCGCCGCCTCATGCGCCGCGATCGCCGGATAGCCGATCGCCTGGATATAATCGATCGCCGCCTTGAGGCCGATCCCTTCCAGGATCGCCGGCGTTCCCGCCTCGAATTTGTGCGGCACCGCGGCCCAGGTCGATTTCTCGTACGTAACGGACGAGATCATCTCCCCCCCGCCCAGGAAGGGCGGCATCGCTTCGAGCAATTCCCGCCGCGCCCAGAGCACGCCGATGCCCGTGGGGCCATACAGCTTATGCCCGGTCCAGGCATAGAAATCCGCGTCGATCGCCCGCACATCGACCGCGCGGTGCACGATCGCCTGCGAGCCGTCGAACATCACCTTCGCCCCATGCGCGTGCGCGATCCGCGCGATCCGCGCGGCCGGGGTATAGGTGCCGAGTACGTTGGACATGTGGGTGATGGAGACCAGCCCCACCTTGCCGTCCTCCAGCAGTGCCTCGAACGCTTCCATGTCGAGCTCGCCCGCATCGGTAATGGGCGCGACGCGCAGCTCGATGCCGCGCTCGTCGCGCAGCATCTGCCAGGGGACGATGTTGGAGTGGTGCTCCATCGCCGAGATCACCACCGCCTGGCCGGGGCGCAAGATATGCCGCCCATAGCTGTGGGCCACCAGGTTCAGCGCCTCGGTCGAATTGCGCACAAACACGATCTCGTGCCGGTCGGGCGCGCCCATCAGCGCCGCCGCCGCATCGCGCGCGGCCTCGTAGGCTTCGGTGGTGCGCTCGCTCATCCAATGCAGGCCGCGATGGACGTTGGCGTATTGCGTTTCCATCGCCGCCGTCATCGCCGCGATCACCGCGCGCGGCTTCTGGGCGGAGGCGGCGGAATCCAGGAACACCAGATCCTTGCCGCGAATCTTCTGGCCCAGGATCGGGAAATCGGCGCGGATGCGCGCGACATCCAGCAGGGCGGGATGGGTGCGGTCGTTCATGCGGCCTCCCGTTCCCACGCACGCGCGATCGCCGCGTCCAGCGCCGCGCGGGCGGCCTTGTGCGTGACCGCATCCAAGGATTCATCGAGGAACGCGCGCACCAGCATCGCCCGCGCCGGCGCTTCCGGCACGCCGCGCGAGCGCAGATAGAACAGCTGCTCGGGATCGAGCGCGCCGACCGTCGCGCCGTGGCTGCATTTCACGTCGTCGGCGAAGATTTCCAGTTCCGGCTTGGTGTCGATCTCGGCCGCGTCGGACAGCAGCAGCGCCTGGCTGCGCTGGTAGCCGTCGGTCTTCTGCGCCCCGCGCGCGACCTCGATGCGGCCCTGGAACACGCCGCGGGCGCGCCCCGACAGCACCGACCGCACCGTCTGGCGCGAGGCGCCGCGCGGCGCGTCGTGGCGCACCACCGTCGTCATGTCCGCGTGCTGTGCCCCGCCCAGAAGCTGCGCGGCGTTCAGCGCCACGAACCCGTCCGGACCGGCGAGTCGGGCATGAATTTCGGTGCGCGCCAGCCGCGCACCGAGATTGAGGGTGAACGCCTCATAGCGCGCGCGGGCAGCGAGTTCCGCATAGAGCGTCGCCAGATGGAACGCATCGTCCGCTTCCTCCTGCAACCGCAGATGCGACAAAGCCGCATCGGGACCCAGCAGGATCTCGCTGACCGGATTATGCAGATACCGCCCCGTGCCGGACATGGTTTCCAGCAACACCAGACGCGCGCCGGCACCAAGCCGGATCAGGTGGCGCGGATGGCACGCGATCGCCTGGCCCGCCGCCGCGCTCGCCAGATGCGCGATCTGCACCACGCCGGCATCGTCCCCGTCCGCCACCTCGATCGCCGCGCCGTCCTCGGCGAGCATCGTGTTCAGCGCCACCAACGGATCGCGCGCTGGCTGCGCCAGCGGGCCGAATTCCGGCGCGCGCGCGGAGCCAAAAATCCCCGGCGCGGGATCGGACAGATCGGCGCGAAACCGCCCATCGACGAACACCAGCCGGGTCGCCGCCAGACGCGGCACCATCGCCATGTCCGTCTCGGCCACGCTCAGCGATCCGGCAAACCCCGCCTCCGCCAGCGCGCGCAGGGAGGTGTATTTCCACGCCTCCGCCCGTCGTCCCGAAGACGCACCCGGCAGCCCAAGGGCGCGGAACGCTTCGGCCGCCGCCGCGCGCGGCCCCGGCGCACCGGGCAGGCTCGCCCGCTCCGCCTCAAAGCGGCCGAGAAACCCCGCCTCGCCCCGGCTCATGGGCACGGTCATGCCGCCGCCGCCGTGATCGCGCCGTAGCCGCGCGTTTCCAGCTCACGCGCCAACTCCGGCCCGCCGGAGCGCAGGATCCGCCCGCCCGCCAGCACATGCACCCGATCCGGCACCAGCCGTTCCAGCAGCCGCTGGTGATGGGTGATGACCAGCGCGGAGAACTCCGGCCGACGCAGCGCGTTCACCCCATCGGCCACGATCCGCAGCGCGTCGATATCGAGGCCGCTATCGGTCTCATCCAGGATCGCCAGACGCGGCCGCAGCAGCGCCATCTGCAGGACCTCGTTGCGCTTCTTCTCGCCGCCGGAAAACCCGACATTGACGTTGCGCTTGAGCATGTCCTCCGGCATCGCCAGAGCCTTGGACTGCGCGCGGGCGAGCTTCAGGAATTGCACAGCGTCCAGCTCCGGCTCCCCGCGCGCGCGACGGATCGCGTTCAGCGCGGTGCGCAGGAAATTGGCGTTGTTCACCCCAGGCAGTTCGACGGGCGCCTGGAAGGCCAGAAACACGCCGGCGGCGGCGCGCATCTCGGGTTCCATCGCCAGCAGGTCCGCGCCGTCGAAGCGCACGGACCCGGCCGTGACGGTGTAATCCTCCCGCCCCGCCAACACGTACGACAGCGTGGATTTGCCCGACCCATTCGGCCCCATGATGGCGTGCACCTCGCCCGATGGCACCACCAGGTCGATCCCGCGCAGGATCGGCGTGCCCTCGACCGAAGCGGCCAGGCCAGAGATTTCAAGCATCAGCCCACCGAACCTTCCAGGCTCACGGCCAGCAGCTTCTGCGCCTCCACGGCGAATTCCATCGGCAATTCCTTCAAGACTTCCTTGCAGAACCCGTTCACGATCAGCCCCACCGCGTCTTCCTGCGACAGGCCACGCGCGCGGCAATAGAACATCTGATCCTCGGAGATTTTCGAGGTGGTCGCCTCGTGCTCCACCTTCGCCGACGGATTGCGGCTTTCGATATAGGGCACGGTATGCGCCCCGCAGCGATCGCCGATCAGCAGCGAATCGCATTGCGTGTGGTTGCGCGCGCCGGACGCGCGCGGCCCAATCCGCACCAGCCCGCGATAGGTGTTGTCGGACTTCCCGGCCGAGATCCCCTTGGACACGATCGTCGAGCGTGTATCGCGCCCGATATGGATCATCTTCGTCCCGGTATCCGCCTGCTGCATGTGGTTGGTCATCGCGACGGAATAGAATTCGCCGACGCTGCCATCGCCTTCCAGCACGCAGGAGGGATATTTCCAGGTGATCGCCGATCCCGTCTCCACCTGGGTCCAGGAGATACGCGACCGCGCGCCTCGGCACAGGCCGCGCTTGGTCACGAAATTATAAATCCCGCCGCGGCCTTCCGCGTCGCCCGGATACCAGTTCTGCACCGTGCTGTACTTGATTTTCGCATCGTCCAGCGCGATCAGCTCCACCACCGCCGCGTGCAACTGATTCTCGTCGCGCTGCGGCGCGGTGCAGCCTTCCAGGTAGCTGACTTGCGCGCCGGCATCGGCGATGATCAGGGTGCGCTCGAACTGGCCGGTATTGCGCGCGTTGATGCGGAAATACGTGGACAGCTCCATCGGGCAGCGCACGCCCGGCGGGATATAGACGAAGCTGCCATCGGTGAAGACGGCGCTGTTCAAAGCCGAAAAGAAATTATCCGCCACCGGCACGACGGTGCCGAGATACTGGCGCACGAGGTCGGGATGCTCGCGCACCGCCTCCGAGATCGGACAGAAGATCACGCCCGACTTGGCCAGGGTCGCGCGGAACGTGGTCGCGACCGAGACGCTGTCGAAGACCGCGTCGACCGCGACATTCGCGCCCTGCACCCCGGCCAGGATCGCGCGTTCCTTCAGCGGAATGCCCAATTTCTCGTAGGTCGCCAGCAATTCCGGATCGACCTCGTCCAACGACGCAGGTCCCGCCTTGGCCTTCGGCGCGGCGTAGTAGTGGATGTCCTGGTAGTCGATCGGCGTGTGGTGCACCCGCGCCCAGCGCGGCTCCTCCATCTTCCGCCACGCGGCGAAGGCGGCGAACCGCCAGTCCAGCAGCCATGCGGGCTCGCCCTTGCGCGCCGAGATCAGGCGGATCGTGTCCTCGGTCAGTCCCTTGGGCGCGACATCCATGTCGATCGTCGTCTCGAAGCCGAACTTATAGCCCGATCGGGCCAGGCTCTCGACGGTTTCAAGCGTTTCGGCGACGGCGGGCATGGTCGTTCCTATGCGGCGGCGACGGCGGCGGGCAGGTCAGGCATGGGCAGGCGGAAGGCGCGCGGGATCGATGCATCCTGCATGTCCGCCACCGATATCGCCCGCAACG
>JAKAZN010000199.1 GCA_021815835.1 Pseudomonadota bacterium | reverse complement strand
GGCATGGGCGCACCGGCCGGCTAGAGCGGCGGCTGCCAGTCCGGCGAGGTCTCGTGATCGGGATGCTGGCGGCTCCGCAGGTCCCGCTTGGCGCCCCCCTCCCCAGCGGCCTCCCCAGCGGCCTCCCCGGCGGCCTCCTCGGTCGTCTCGTCGGGCCAAATGCCCGGCACCAGGCCCGCGACCCAGCCGAGACGGCTTTCCACCCCGAAATTCCGCTCGGGCGGCACCAGATCGGGGCGGTCCAGGCTGCCGATCGTCACCTCCATGTGCGGCGCGTCGCGAAAGCGGAACCCGAGCGGCGTGCCGCAAGCGGCGCAGAAATCCCGCTCGGCGGCCGGGGAAGAACGGAATGCGGCGGGCTTGCCGCGGGTCCAGACCACGTCCGTCTTGGCGATCTTGGCCAGCGCGGCGAACGGCCCGCCGGTCGCCTTCTGGCACATCCGGCAGTGGCAGACGCTGCCCTCCGGGACCGCGAGCAGGGCGTAGCGCACGGCCCCGCACTGGCAGCCGCCGGCGGCAATCACGGGGCGGTCGGTCATCATGGGCCTCCTGTCCGGCGGGGGTTCCTGAACCCTCAGCCCGCCGGATCAGCCGGCAAACTATCGCGCGCCAGCTCCACCCGGTTGCGCCCGTTGCGCTTGGCCGCATACAGGGCCGCATCGGCGACCCCGAGCAATTCCTCGGCGCCATCGGCGTCCTGGCCGGATACCGCGACGCCAATGCTGACCGTCAGCCCCGGCCCGGCGCCCAGATCGGTCACCTCCAGCGCCGCCACCGCCAGGCGCAACCGCTCGGCCGCGACCGAGGCCTGGTCCGAACCGGCCCCGGGCATCACCACCACGAACTCCTCCCCGCCATAGCGGGCGAGCGTGTCGAAGGCGCGGATATTGGCGCGCAGCGTGTCCGCCACGGCGCGCAGCACCCGGTCGCCCACCGCGTGGCCATGCGCGTCGTTCACCGCCTTGAAGAAATCGACATCGATCAGCATCAGCGCCAGATGCGGCGGCGGCGTCTGATCCATCAGGCTGGCGAGATGGCGCGTCAGGTAGCGGCGGTTATAGAGGCCGGTCAGTGCGTCCGTCACCGCAAGCTCGATCGCCTCGCCCAGATCGGCGCGCAGCCGGTCCTGATACAGCTTGCGCCGGATCTGGTTGCGCGCCCGCGCGCGCAGCTCCTGCGGATCGAGCGGCAGCAGCAGCCAATCATTGGCGCCGAGCTCGAAGCCCCGTTGCAGCCGCTCCCGCTCCCCCACATCGCCGATCAGGAGCTGCGGCACCGCGTGGGTGGCGTCCGCGGCGCGGAGCGCGGAGGCCAGCGCCAGCGGGTCCTCCTCGGTCATGCCCAGGCTGAGCACGATCAGATCGAGCGGATTGGCCGCCGACAGCGCCATCGCCTCGATCCCGTCATGGGCGCGCAGCGAAACGATCCCTTCCTGGCCCAGCGCGGTCCGGATGGAGGACGCCTCGGCATCCCAGTCATCGACCACCAGGACGCGCGATCCGGCGATCGAGGGGGGCGGCAGGCGATCGGCGGCAAGACCGAGGGAGCGCACCGTCTCGGCCCGCGCGCGCCATTCGTCCAGCAGCCGCTTCAGGCGGATCAGGCTGCGCACCCGGCTCATTAACGTGCCGTATTCCACCGGCTTGCTGAGGAAATCGTCCGCCCCGGCATCCAGCCCGACCACGCGCTCGGCCGCCTCGCCGAGCGCGGTCACCATGACCACGGGGATATGCAAGGTCGCCGGATCGTCCTTCAACCGGCGACAGCACTCGAACCCGTCCATGCCGGGCATCATCACGTCGAGCAGGATCAGGTCGGGCTGCCAGTGGCGCGCCACGTCCAACGCCTCGGCCCCGTCGCGGGCCGAGCTGACCTGGAAATATTCCGCGGCCAGCTTGGCTTCCAGCAGCCGCGTATTGGCGGGAATGTCATCGACGATCAGGATGCGGGCAGTCATCGACGGCGACCATTCCCTGCAAGACAGGCGTTGCGCGCGCCCGTGAACGACATCGCGACGCTAGCCCGCCGGTGCCCACGGGGGAAGCTATGTCACACTTCGTGACGAAGAGGTTTCTGATTACGGAACTTTAACCTACGCGGAGGATGCCCCGGCCGGGAAGCTGGTCTAAGCACCGAGGCGTGCAAGAGTTCCCGATTTTCGCTGGATATCTCAACAAGAACCTCCCCGCCCCTCACGGGTGGGGTCGTCCTGTCCGCGACGCCACGGTATGGCGGCGCCGGCGCGTCGCCGCGACGCGGATGACCGAAGCTTAGGCCCCCGGACCATGGCGCGATCCCCACGGACCGGCCCGAAGGCCGCCGCGAAAGCCTGGCTCACGGCGGAAACCCGACGCGGCGGCAGCGCGGCGCGACCGGCGGTCGCGCTCGGCCTGCTCGGCAGCGCGTCCGCGATCGGCCAGGCTTTCTGCATCGCCGCGGTCCTGGCCACCGCGCTCGCCGGGCACGGCGCAAACACCCCGGCTCTCGGCGGCTTCGCGGCCCTGGCACTCGCCCGCGCGGGCCTCGCCTGGGGCAACGAGCGCGCCGCCGCCGCCGCCGGCGCCGCCTCCCGCCGCCGGCTGCGCAGCGACATCCTCGCCCGGCTGCTGCACGCCGGACCGGCCGCGCTGCGGACGCGTCATTCGGCCGACCTCACCGCCATCGTCGTCGATCGGATCGAGGCCCTGGACGGCCTGTATGCGCGCTGGATCCCGGCTTCGACATTGGCGCTCGCCGGTCCCGCGCTGGTCGCCCTGGCCGCGCTCTGGGCGGACCCGGTCGCGGCCCTGGTGCTCGTGCTGGCCGGGCTGCTGGTGCCGCTCGGCATGGCCGCGGCGGGGATCGGCGCCGCCGCCGCCTCGCGCCGGCAATTCCAGGCCATGGAACGGCTGTCCGCCCGCTTCCTCGACCGGATGCGCGGGATCGCCACCATCGTGCTGTATGGCCGCACGCAGGATGAGGCCGCCGCCCTTGCCACGGCGGCCGACGCGCTGCGGGCGCGCACCATGCGCGTGCTGCGGGTGGCGTTCCTGTCCTCGGCCGCGCTCGATCTGGCCGCCGCGCTGGCGCTGGTGCTGCTCGCGATCCGCTACGGCGGCATGATCCTGGCCCATCGCCTGACCGATCCGGCCACCGCGCTGTTCGCGCTGCTGCTGGTGCCGGAATTTTTCGCGCCGCTGCGCGCCTTCGCCCTCGCCTACCAGGACCGGCTGCACGCGATGGGCGCGGCGGACGCGCTGCGCGACCTGCCGCCCGCGCCGGAGCCGGTACCGCCGCGCGAAATCCGCACCGTCGCCGCGCACGGCATCGCGGTCGCGTTCGAGGATGTGTCCTTCACCTGGGACCAGGCGCGCGGCACGGCGATCGACGGGCTCAGCCTGCGCGTCGCCGCCGGGGAGACCCTGATCCTGGCGGGGCCGTCCGGCGCCGGCAAATCCACCGTGATCGAGCTGCTGCTCGGCTTCGTCCATCCCGATCGCGGGCGGATCACCTTCAACGGCGCCGACATCGCCGACCTGGTGCCCGCCGCGCTGTCCCAGCTCACCGCCTGGATCGGCCAGCGCCCGGTGCTGTTCGCCGGCACCATCCGCGAGAATATCCGCTTCGCCCGCCCCGAAGCCACGGATCCGGACATCGAGGACGCCGCGCGGGCCGCCAAGGTGACGGAGTTCGCCGCCGCCCTGCCCCAGGGGCTGGAAACGCCGATCGGCGAGGGCGGCTTCGGTCTCTCCGGTGGCCAGGCGCAGCGCGTCGCCATCGCGCGTGCCTTCCTCCGCGACGCGCCGCTGCTGCTGCTCGACGAACCCACCGCGCATCTCGACCCTGCCACCGAGGCCGATATCCTGGACAGCCTGCGCCGCCTGACGATCGGGCGGACGGTGATCCTGGCGTCCCATTCCAGCGCCGCGCACGCGTTGTCCGGCCGGCGGCTCGATCTGCGCGACGGCCGCGCGGTGGTCGCGCCGGCGCGGGAGACGGCGTGATGGGCGCGGGACCGGCGCAGGGGGAAACGGCATTGGGCGATACGGCGCGGGCCGAAACGGCGCCGCTGCTGCGCGTGCTCGCGCTGTGGCGCGGCCGGTGGGGCTGGCTGCTCGCCGGGGCGATCCTGTCGCTGATCGCGATGGCGGCCGGCGTGGCCCTGATGACGGTCGCGGGACGGACCATCGGGCTCGCGGTCGCGGCCGGGATCGTCGTCGCCCCGGTGGCGCTGCGGGGTCTGGGCGCGCTGCGCGTGGTGGGCCGCTATCTGGAACGCGTGGTCACGCACGAGGCAACGTTCCGCGCGCTCGCCGATCTGCGGGTGTGGTTCTTCCGGGGCGTGGCTGGCGGTGCCGCGGGCGGGCTCGGGTTCCGTCGCGCCGGGGATGTGCTGGCGCGGCTGGTCGGCGATATCGAGGCGCTGGACGGGCTCTATCTGCGCATCCTGATCCCGCTGCTGGGTGCCGTGGTGCTGCTGCCGGCGCTGATCGTGCTGCTGTGGGGGCTGGGCGCGGCAACCGCGCTCGGCGTGGGGGTGTGTTTCGCGCTGGCGGCCTTCGCGCTGCCGGCGCTGGCGGCACGCTGGACCGCGGCCGCGGGCGGGAGACTCGCCACGGCGGCCGGGTTGTTGCGGATCGCGGCGCTCGATGCGTTCACCGGGTTGCGCGAAGTCCGCGCCTTCGCCGCCGAGGGGCGGATGCTGGCCGCGGTGCAGGCGCGGGAGGCGGGATTGCTGGCCGCGCAACGAGATCTGGCGCGGCGCACCGCCCTGGCCGGCGCGGGGGCGCTGCTCTGTGCCCAGGCGGGCATTTTCGTCGTGCTGCTGGGCGCGGGCACGCATCCGGCGCTGGCCGTGGCCGCGGTGTTCCTGGTGGTCGCTGCCTTCGAGGTGGCGGGCGGCCTGCCGCGCGCCGGCGCGCTGGCCGGCCACGCCGCCGCCGCCGCCGCGCGCGTGCTGGAAGCCGCCGAAACGCCGCCCGCCGTTGCCGAC
>JAKAZN010000198.1 GCA_021815835.1 Pseudomonadota bacterium | reverse complement strand
GCCCCGCCACCGGCACGCTCGCCCCGCCCGATTACCGCTACCAGGGCACCCTGCCGCTCGTGATGGGCGGTCTGCCGGTGCCCGGCTTCACCGTCGCGCCCACGATCAGCCTCGACGAGGAGTTCAACGACAACATCTTCCAGACGGAAACCAACCGGCGGTACGATTTCATCACCGTGCTCACGCCCGGGATCGCCGTCACCGCCAATACGCCGCGCCTCAATCTCAGCCTGCAATACGCGCCTAGTCTGGAAGTTTACGCGCGCACGCCCTCCCAGGACACGATCGCGCAGCAATTGTTCGGCGTCGCCAGCCTGGTCCTGGTCCCCGACACGCTGTTCGTGAACGCGACCGTCTTTGCGGCGGTCACGCCGACCAATGGCGGGTTCATCGGTGCCGGCGGCGGCGCGGCCGGCCTCGGGGCCTATGGCTACGGGACCGGCACCGGCACCGCGGGGTTCGGCCGCCAGGGCACTACCCAGATCTTCGGCGAGTCGGTGACCCCCTATCTGGTGCATCAATTCGGGGATATCGGCACGGCTGATCTCGGCGTGACCCTCGCCCACACCTCCTCCAGCAACTCGGCGTTCGGCGGCGCAACCGACATCACCTCGGCCGATTTGACGGGACAGTTCGCGTCCGGTCCGATCCTCGGCCGCTTCCAGGACACGGTCTCGTTCGAAGCCTATCGCGCCGAAGGCTCGGGTGCGTTCAGCAATTCGCGCCGGGAGAATATCCAGGACCAACTCGGCTTCGCGGTCTCACGCGGACTCCAGGTGTTCGGCGCGATCGGCTACGAGGACATTTCCTATAGCGGCTCCGGCGCCGAGCCGATCCGCGACATCACCTGGCGGGTCGGATTCTCCGCCACCCCCGGACCGCACAGCAGCCTCATGGTCAGCTATGGCCACGATCAGGGCAGCACCGGATTCACCGTCCAGGGTACCTACGCACTTACCGCGCGCACCACCGCCAGCATCAGCTACGCGCGCACCGTGGCCAGCTACCTCCAGCAGGTCGAGGCGGCGCTGGGCCAGGCCGGGGTGAACCAGAACGGGGTCGCGGTGAACGCCGTGACCGGCCAGCCCCTCACGGCGGTCAACGGCACACTGATCGTGCAGAACAACGTCTCCGAACTGACAACGCTCGATCTGACGCTGATCACCTTGCTCGACCGTGACACCCTGGCGTTCAGCCTGGATCGCACGACCGACACCCCGCTGTCGGGTTCCAGCGGGTTTTCCCAGGAATCCACCACGGGCACGGCATCCTGGACGCATCAGTTGAGCCCGTTCGCAACCGCCACGGGAAGCTTCTCGTATGGCACGATCAACGTGCCGGGATTCTCTGGGGACAGCACCGTGCTCAGCCTTTCGGCCCTGCTGACCTACCAGCTCAGCCCCACCATTTCCGCCACCGCCAGCTATCAGTTCTTCCGCCGTCGCTCGACGACGCCGGGATTTTCTGTTTATGATAATCTGGTCTTTGTCGGCCTCACCAAGCGGTTCTGATCGGGTCCCGTGTACGAATCCTTCTTCCGGCTGACCGGTATCCCGTTCCAGCTCACCCCCGACAGCCGGTTCTTCTTCGGCAGCGCCGGGCATAGCCGGGCGATCTCGCATCTGGTCTATGGCCTCTCGCAGGAAGAAGGCTTCGTCGTCATCACCGGGGAGGTGGGTGCCGGCAAGACCACGCTGGTCGAACGCCTCTGGACCCAGCTCGACCGCAACAGCTACGCGATCGGCCGGGTGGTCACCACGCTCGTTTCGGGCGACGACCTGCTGCGGCTTGCCGTCACCAGCTTCGGCATCACCGATGACGGCACCGACAAGGCGACCCTGCTCCGCCGCTTTGAGGCCATGGTCCGCGCCCAGCGCGACGCCGGACGGCGCTGCCTGCTGGTGATCGACGAGGCGCAGAACCTCTCCGTCGCCACCCTGGAAGAGCTGCGGATGCTCTCCAACATCACAGTGGACGGGCGCGCCTCGGTGCAGACCATCCTGCTCGGCCAGCCGCAATTCCGCCCGCTGCTTGCCCGGCCGGAGCTCGAACAACTGCGCCAGCGCGTGCTCGCCTCCTACCATCTGGGCCCGCTCACGGAACACGAGACCCGGCTCTACATCGAGCATCGCCTGCATATGGTCGGCTGGGCGGACGATCCGTTCTGGACCGACGGCGCCTTTCTCCGCGTCTTCCGCGAAACCGGCGGTATTCCGCGCCGGGTCAACACGCTGTGCGGCCGGGTGCTGCTGTTCACCGCGCTGGAGGAAGCCCACACCGTCACCGCGGAGATGGTCGCCGCCACCGCCGCCGAGCTCGAACAGGATCTCGGCGCCGGCGCGCCGGACAAGCCGCCGGTCGCCGGTGCGGGGGGGGACCCGGGGGCCGATCCGCTTTCCCGCCGCCTGAGCGCGATCGAGGACCGGCTGGGCCGCCAGGACAAGCTGTTCCGCCGTCTGCTGGACCTGCTCGACAGCGGCGCCGGCACTGCCGCCGAGGACCGGGTGCCTGCCCCGGCACCCGCCGCGCCGCCGCCGTGACCGACACATTGCTCGCCCCGCGGGACCGCGCCGCTGTCCTCGCGCCCGCCCGCCCGCGCGACGCCGGGAGACACGCCGCCCCGAACGCAATGACCGTCGATGTCGAGGACTATTTCCAGGTCCAGGCCTTCGCCGGCTGCATCGACCGCGCCACCTGGGACGGCTTCCCCAGCCGGGTCGAAGCCAATACGGACCGGATCCTCGCGCAATTCGCCGCCGCGGGGATCCAGGCCACCTTCTTTACCCTCGGCTGGGTTGCCGAACGCCACCCGGCCCTGATCCGCCGCATCGTCGCCGCCGGCCACGAACTCGCCAGCCACGGCTGGGACCACACCCGCGCCGACGCCCAGGACCAAGCGACCTTCCGCGCCGATATCCGCCGCACCAGGCGCCTGCTCGAAGACACCGGCGGGGTTGCCGTCCAGGGCTATCGCGCCGCCACGTTCTCCATCGGCGCGCGCAACCCCTGGGCCTTCGCGATCCTGGAGGAAGAAGGCTACCGCTACAGCTCCAGCGTCAACCCGATCCGTCACGACCTGTACGGGATGCCGGACGCGCCGCGCACCCCGTTCCACCCGGAAGGGGCCGGGCTCTGGGAACTTCCCATGACCACGCTCCGCCTCGCCGGCCGCAACCTGCCCTGCGCCGGCGGCGGGTATTTCCGTCTGCTGCCCTATCCGCTGTTTCGCCTCGCCCTCCGCCACGTGACCCGCGCCGAGGCCCGACCGGGCATCTTCTATTTCCATCCGTGGGAGGTCGATCCCGGCCAGCCCCGCATCCCGGGCGCCGGCTGGAAATCGCGCTTCCGCCATTACACCAACCTGCGCCGGATGAGCGGGCGGCTGGACCGGCTGCTGGCGGATTTCGCCTGGGACCGGATGGACCGCGTCTTCGCCGAGCTGCTCGCGCCTCCGCAATGAGCCTGGCGATCCGCCCGCTCGATCCCGCCGCCGCGCCGGCATGGGACCGGTTCGTGCTGGCCCATCCGGCCGGCACGTTCTTCCATCGCGCCGCCTGGCGCGACGTGATCGGCACCGTCTTCGGCCACGCCACCCATTACCTCTATGCGGAACGCGACGGCGCGATCACCGGCATCCTGCCGCTTGGCCAGGTGAAGACCGCGCTGTTCGGCCATTCCCTGATCTCGGTGCCGTTCTGCGTCTATGGCGGCCCGCTCGCGGCCGACGCGGACAGCGCGGCCGCCCTGCTCGCCCACGCCGCCCGGTTGCGCGCCGATATCGGCGCCCCGGTCGCCGAATGCCGCTTCCGCGATGCGCCCGAAGGCGTCATCGAAACGGCCCTGCACGATGGCGGCTGGGTCGCGGGGGAGAGCCTGTATGTCACCTTCCGCAAGCCGATCGCCGCCGACGACGCGGCCAACCTGCAAGCGATCCCGCGCAAGCAGCGCGCCATGGTCCGCAAGGGGATCGAGCGCGGCCTGACCTCGCGGACCGACCGCGATGCCGACCTGCTGCACCGGATCTACGCCGAAAGCGTGCGCAATCTCGGCACCCCGGTCTATCCGCGCCGCTATTTCCACGCCCTGCTCGCCGCCTTCGGGGAGGATTGCGACATCCTGACCATCCGCGACGGCGAGACCCCGATCGCCTCGGTGCTGAATTTCTATTTCCGCGACGAGGTTCTGCCCTATTACGGCGGCGGCACGGCGCAAGCGCGCGCCCGCGCGGGGAACGACATGATGTATTGGGAGGTGATGCGTCGGGCCGCCGCCCGCGGCTGCCGCGTGTTCGATTTCGGCCGCAGCAAGGCGGGCACGGGGGCGCACGCCTTCAAGCGCAACTGGGGCTTCGCGCCGAGCCCCCTCCAATACCGGTTCCTCCTCGCCCCCGGCGCGAGGATCCCGGAGCTCAATCCGCTCAATCCGAAATTCCGCCTGTTCATCGCCGCCTGGAAGCGCCTGCCCTTGCCTCTGGCCAATCTGCTCGGCCCGCCGATCGTGCGCGGGCTGGCCTGAGCGTTTGGGAATGACCGCCCGCCGACCGCCACCGTCTGGCAAAAGCTCGCGTGCTCGCAGCCCACGTCGAGTAACAGCTTCGATGTCTTTCAAGCTCCGACCTACCGGGATGGATCGCCGCAAATGACCGCCGAGACCCTCGCCGCCCCGCCGCGTCCCGCCCCGCTCGCCGGGCTGCGCCCCGCGATCCCGGCGCTCGCGTTGGGGCTCGTTGCCTTCGCGCTGCTGTTCCACGTCGAGGCGGTAGCCGCGGTGCGGGTCTGGATGCAGTCCACCGCCTACAACCACGGCTTCCTGATCCTGCCGATCGTGCTCTGGCTGCTGTGGGACCGCCGCGCGCGCCTGGCCGGCGCGGTGGCGCGACCGATGCCGGCGGCGGCGCTGCTGGTACTGCCGCTGGCCCTGGTCTGGCTGCTGTCGGACCGGCTGGGGATCATGGAGGGGCGCCAGCTCGCCGCCATGACCATGCTCC
>JAKAZN010000197.1 GCA_021815835.1 Pseudomonadota bacterium | reverse complement strand
GAATTGCGGGGGCTCGGCATCCAGCGCCGCGGCCGAGGGGCTGTCGGCCGCTGCCGCCGCCGCCCCGCGCCGCCCGGCGTGGCGCGCCGGGCCGGGATGGGAGTCGCGCGCGGCGGCGCGGTCTTCCTCCTCTTCTTCGCGCCTGGCTTCCTCCGCCTCCTGCGCGAGCAGGCGCTGCCGGTCGGCGACGGGGATCTGGTAGTAGTCGGGATGGATCTCGTCGAAGGCGAGGAAGCCGTGCCGCCCGCCGCCATATTCGACGAAGGCGGCCTGGAGCGAGGGTTCCACCCGGACGATCTTCGCCAGGTAGATGTTTCCCTTGATCTGCTTCTTGGTCGAGGTCTCGACGTCGAAATCTTCGAGGCGGTTACCGTCCAGCACCACCACGCGGGTTTCTTCCGCGTGGGTGGCATCGATGAGCATACGCTTGGTCATGTCGTCGGAAACTCCGGTGGCACGCCCGGCGGCACTTCGCGCGCCCTGACGGGGCGGGCGCCGGCGGGCGGCGGCATGAGAACAGGAAAGGCGATGAGTTCCTGCGTCCGCGCGCCAGATGGCGCGCGGCGAGGGAATGGCGGGGGCGCGCCGTGTCCGAACCGGACGGGCGGGCAGGGCAACGGGGATCGGGGCGCGTCCGCCCATGCCGCGCGACCGGGGGACGGGTCCCCGTGACGGTCGGTGCGGAGGGAATGGCGCGCATGGGTCCTCGGGGGGGCGGTGCGCCGGATGCCCCGAAATGGAGCGCGGCGCGCGTGGCGGCGAAAGCGGCTTGCGACCCGGATCGGGGCGCCCCGGCGCGCGACGGGCGCGCGGCACGGGCGGCGGCGCGACACGGCGATGGACCCGGACCCCTTCCCGGATCGAAACCGGCGCGTGACGCAGGGCGTCGCGCGCGGCCGGACATCGCAGCTGGCGGGGGAGGGCGGCATCGCCGCATCCCCGGTCGCCCCACCGGAGCAAGGCCGACCATGGCGCAATCCATGCCGCGCCGCAAGGGCGGGGAGGCGGCGCGGGGGGAAGACGAAAGGGCAGGGGCGCTGCCCCCCTGGCCTTCCTGCCGCCTCACCCCCGATTGCGCGCGGGCCGCGACAGTGCCCAGGGATCGGGCATCGGTCCCGCCGGAACCTCGATCACCGCCGGCCTGCCCGCGGCGAGCGCGGTGGCCAGCGCGCCGCGCAACGCCTCCGGCGTCTCCGCCCGCAACGCGAGCGCGCCGAAGCTTTCCACGAAGCGGCGGAAATCGGGATTGCGCAGATCGGACGCGATCAGCCGGTTGCCGAATTGCTGCGCCTGGATGCGCCGGACATTGCCGTAGGCGCCGTCATTGACCAGCACCACCACGATCGGGATGCGGAACTGCACCGCCGTGGCCAGCTCCGTTGCGGTGAACAGGAACCCGCCATCGCCCGACAGCGCGACCACCGGCACATCGGGTCGCGCGACCTTGGCGCCGAGCGCGGTCGCCACGCCCCACCCCAAGGTGCCCTGATAGCCCGGCGAGAGGAATGTGCGGGGCCGGTACACGGGGAAGGCAAGCCGGGCGACATAGCCGAGCTGGGTCAGTTCATCGACGAGGATACCGTTTTCCGGCAGCACGTCGCGGATCGCGGCGAGATAATCGAGCTGCGGACGCAGCACCGAGAGCGCGCGATCGACCTCGGCGCGATGGCCGGCGATTTCGGCATCGCGCGACGCGCGCGCCTGGCGCGGCAGCGCCGCGATCAGCGCGCGCAGGATCGGCGCGGCATCGCCGGTCAGCGCCAGCGCGGGGCGGGCGATGCGGTCGATCTCCTCCGGATCGGCATCGATCCGGATGATCTTCAGCCGCGAGTCCGTGCCCCATTGCATCAGCGGCGTGGCGAGCCGGGTGCCGATCGCCAGCACCACGTCCGCGTGCTCCCACAGCCGCCAGCCGGCGAGCAGGTTGACGGCGAGGGGATTGCGCCGGTCGAGCACCCCCTGGCCCATGCGATGGGCCATCACGGGGGCGGCCAGCGCCTCGGCGAGCGCGGTGACTTCCGCCGAAGCGCCCTGCGCGCCGCCGCCCACGACGATCATCGGGCGTTGTGCGGTGGCGAGCAGGGCGACGGCCTTCTCGATCGCGTCGGGATCGATTTCCGGCGTGGTTGCCACGGCGGTGATGGGCGCGGCGACCGGCGCCGCGCGGCCCCAGACATCGATCGGGCATTCCAGCGCGACGGGGCGCGGGCGGGAGGAGCGGAGCTGGCGGAACGCCTCGGCCACGAGCGGGGCGGCTTCGTGCGGGGCGCGGATGCGCTCGGCCCATTTCGTCAGGCCGCGCATGATCGCGAGCTGGTCGGGGATTTCGTGCAACTGCCCGGTGCCGCGCCCGATCGTCGCCTGCGCGATCTGCCCCACCAGCGCCAGCACCGGCGCGTTGACGGCATAGGCCGTGGACAGCGCGGCGGTGGTGTTGAGGAATCCCGGCCCCGGCACCACGGCGTAGGCGGCGGGCTTGCCGCTGGCCATCGCCGCGCCGAGCGCCATGTAGGCCGCGCCCTGTTCGTGGCGGGTGTGGATCGGGCGGATGCGATCCTGGGCTTCGTGCAGCGCGTCGAACAGATAGTCGTTCTGCACGCCCGGCAGGCAGAAGATCGTGTCGAGGCCGTTGGCAACGAGGGCGGCGACCGCCGATTGCGCGGCGGTCTGGCTTGTCACGGGCATGGCGCTACACCTTCTCGAAATCGATCCGTTCCGCCACCGGCAGGTCTTGCAGGAACCGGCGCAGGCAATCGAGCCCCATCTCCACCGCGCCGAGCCGCACCCACTCCCGCCCGCCCAGGATGCGGGAGCGGCGATAGGCGAGCCGGTCGCCCGTCGCGATGGCGATATGGATCGTGCCGCCGAAATCGATCGCGTCCGCGCCGGGATCGAGCGCGATCAGCACCGCCAGCGCGTGCGTGGCGCCCGCCTGGGCACGCGCGGCGCGCGCCACCGCCGCCGCGGTCTCTTCCGAAAGCGGCCCGAGCGCGGGACCTTCCTCCAGCCCCACCGCGCCGCCCAGTTCGGTCAGGTCGCGCAGCACGATCCCACGACGGAAGGCGCGCTCCGCCTCCGGCAGATGCGCGATGCGCGCGGCGATCTGCCCGGCGGTGAAGGTTTCCACCAGCGCGAGACTCGCCCCCGCTTCCAGGAGCGCGGCGAGCACGACCCCTTCCAGGGTGCGGTCGTCCTCGGCGAGGATGAAATTGCCCAGCCGGAGGCGGACCTGCGCGGTCACGGGCGCCAGCTTGCGCGCGACATCGTCAGGATCGGTGCCGCGCACCGTGAGTTTCGTTTCGAGTTGCGGATAATGGGCGCGGAATCCCAGCTTCACGCTGCCGTCCGGCACCATCGCCTCGATCCCCTCCAGCAGCGCGTCGGCATGGGATTCGCCGATACCGTAGGAATGGAACCGTTTCAGCACGATGACACCGGGCGCGCCGGAGCGGGCGAGCAGACGGGGAATGATCTGCTCCTCCAGCATCCGCCGCAGCTCGCGCGGCACGCCGGGGGTGAAGAAGAAGCGCGCTTTCCCGATATCCAGCGCGAAGCCGCAGGCGGTGCCGATCGGGTTGTCCAGCACCTCCGCGCCCTCGGGCAGCATCGCCTGCTTGCGGTTGTTGGGCGGCATGACGCGGGAGCGGCGGGAGAAGAAGCTTTCCATCTTCGCCAGCCATTCCTCGTTCAGCACGAGGGGCACGCCGGCGGCGGCGGCGGCAATCTCCTGCGACAGATCATCGACGGTGGGGCCGAGGCCGCCATTGACGATCACGGCATCCGCGCGGCCGGCGGCGAGGCGGAACGCCTCCTCCAGCCGGGCGCGATCGTCGCCCACCGTGGTCCCCCAGACCACGGTGAGGCCGGAATCTTCCAGCTTCTGACTGACATAGCTGAAATTGGAGTTGGTGATCTTGCCGGTGAGCACTTCGTCGCCGGTGCAGAGAATCTCGATGCGCATCGCGCGCCCTTTCAGTAAGCCAGGAATCCGCCATCCACCGGCAAGGTCACGCCGGTGACGTAGCGCGCGAGATCGGAGGCGAGGAAGATCGCCGCCCCGGCGATATCCGCCGGCTCCCCCAGCCGCCCGAGCGGGATGCGGCCGGCGAAGCTCTTCATGTAATCGGGGTTTTCCCGCGCCTTCGCGTTCAGCGGCGTCGCGATCATTCCCGGGCCGATCGCATTGACCCGCACGCCCAGCGGGGACAGTTCGATCGCCAGCGCCTTGGTCAGCATCCGCACGCCGCCCTTCGACGTGGAATAGGCCGCCGAATTGGGCAGCGCCACGAAGGACTGGATCGAGCCGATATTGATCACCGCGCCCTTCGTTGCGACCAGTTGCGCGCGGAACGCCGTGGTGACGATGAATGGCCCGTCGAGATTCACCGCCAGGGTCGCGTCCCAGTCGGCCCGCGCGTTGGCCTCCTCCAGCTTGCCGCGCCGGATGATGCCGGCGTTGTTGACCAGGATGGAGATCGGCCCCACCCGCGCGGCCAGCGCATCGACCGCGGCGCGATCGGTCACGTCCAGGCGTTCGGCGGTGGCCGCGGCGCCGATTTCGCCCGCCACGCGGCGGGCGCCGGCTTCGTTCACGTCGGCCACGATCACGCGCGCGCCCTCGGCGGCGAAGCCGCGCGCGATGCCCTCGCCGATGCCCGACCCCGCGCCGGTCACCAGCGCGAGCCGCCCGTCCAGCAAGCCCGCCATCGTTCAGCGCGCCATGGCGGTGGTGGCGGCACCGGGCGTCGCGGTGCGCCCGCCATCGACCACGTACTGCGTGCCGGTGACGTTGCCGGCGAGATCGGAACACAGGAACAGCACCACGTTCGCCACTTCCTCCGCCGTGCCGTAGCGGCCGATCGGGATGGAGTTCTGGTAGCGCTGGCTCGCCAGGGTGGGATCGGACGGGCTCATCATCTGTTCCAGGGAATGGATCATCCGCGTATCGATCGGCCCCGGGCAGACCGCGTTCACCCGCACGCCGGCGCGCGCCACCT
>JAKAZN010000196.1 GCA_021815835.1 Pseudomonadota bacterium | reverse complement strand
TCCGGCGCGCGCTGCTCGACAACGTGCCGTCGGCGGCGACGGTGAGGCCGGTATCGGTCGTGCCCACATGCAGGGGCTGGCCGGCGGTATCCAGCAGCGGATGGCCGGCGGCGTCCGCGATCGTGCCGTCGGGCATCAGGCCGAATCGCCCGTCGCGGGTGAGCCGCGGACCGGCCTTCGTCCTGACGGTGAAATACCCGCCGCCACCGGCGAGCGCGAGATCGAGCGGATTGCCGGTATGGCGCAGCGGGCCGGGCGCCGTCTCCCGCCAGGTCGCGCGATCCTGGGTATAGGCCAGCACCCGCCCGCCCGGCGGCGTATGCGCCTGGTCCTGCGGGACCAGCCAATCGGCGAACTGGGTTCGCTGCGCCTGGTAGCCGGAGGTGTCGGCGTTGGCGATGTTATTGGCGATCACGTCGAGCGCGCGGCTCTGCGCGACGAGGCGGGAGGCGGCGATGCTGCTGGCGATGTCCATGCGGGACGGATGGCAACCGCCGTGCCAGCGAAAAATCGGCGGCAATCCATGCCCGGCCCGGACGCGGCGGCGCCCGCGGCCCGGCATTTCCTGCCTCCCGGCGCGGCCTGCCGGGAAACGGGGCGAGCCCAACGGGATCACTGGGGGCAAGGCTTGGGCGCAAGGCTTGGGGGCAAGGCTTCGTTAACCCCTCCGCGCCATGCTGGCGGCGAAAGGAAGGGCCGCAATGAGCAGCGCCGAGGCGACCGCCGGGTCCGCGCCCGCCGACGACCCGCCCGCCAAGGGCAAGGGCGGCGGGCGGCGCAAGCTCATCATGCTCGGCGCGCCGGTGCTGCTGCTGGGCGCGCTGGGCGCGGGCGGGTGGTTCAGCGGGCTGCTGCCGCGGCTGCTGGGGATGGGCAAGCCCACGGGCAAGCTGCCCCCGCCGCCGCCGGTGTTCATCGACGTGCCCGACATGATCGCCAACATGAACACCGATCCCTCCCGCCCGCGCTACATCAAGCTGAAGGCACGGATCGAGGTCGCGGCCGGCAAGGACGCCGACGCGGTCGCGAAGCTGATGCCGCGCATCGTCGATCTGTTCCAGACCTATCTGCGCGAGGTGCGGCCGGACGATCTGCGCGGCGCCATGGGCACCTACCGGCTGCGCGAGGAGCTCATCAACCGCGCCGACGTGGCGATCGCGCCGGCGCGCATCCGCGACGTGCTGTTCGTGCAGATGATCGTGCAATGACCGATCCCGAAACCCCCGATCCCAACAGCGACGAGGCGCTGGCCGCCGCCTGGGGCGCGGAGACCGAAACCCCGGGCGAAGATCCGGTCGCGCAGGCGCCGGCGCGGGTGCTCAACCAGGCCGAGATCGACAGCCTGCTGGGTTTCGACGAGGGCGGCGGGGGCGATCAGAACGCCTCGGGCATCCAGAAGATCATCAGCTCCGGCCTCGTGTCCTACGAGCGCCTGCCGATGCTGGAGATCGTGTTCGACCGGCTGGTGCGCATCATGTCCACCAGCTTGCGGAACTTCACCTCCGACAACGTGGAGGTGGGGATCGACAACATCCTGTCCCTGCGCTTCGGCGACTATCTGAACTCGATCCCGCTGCCGGCAATGCTCGCCGTGTTCAAGGCCGACGAGTGGGATAATTACGGCCTGATGGTGGTGGACAGCGCGATGATCTATTCGATCGTCGATGTGCTGCTCGGCGGGCGGCGCGGCACCGCGGCGATGCGCATCGAGGGAAGACCCTACACCACGATCGAGCGCACCCTGGTGGAGCGGCTGATCCATGTGGTGCTGGCCGACCTTTCCGCCAGCTTCGATCCGCTTTGTCCGGTGACGTTTCGCTACGAGCGGCTGGAAGTGAACCCCCGCTTCGCCACCATCTCGCGCCTGTCGAATGCCGCGGTGCTGGCGCGGCTGCGCATCGACATGGAGGATCGCGGCGGGCGGATGGAACTGCTGCTCCCCTACGCCACCCTCGAACCGGTGCGCGAGCTGCTGTTGCAGCAATTCATGGGCGAGAAATTCGGCCGCGATTCCATCTGGGAAACCCATCTCGCCGAGGAGCTCTGGAACACGGACGTCGAACTCGACGTGGTGCTGGACGAACAGACCATGCGGCTTTCGGACGTGATCGCGCTGCAGCCCGGCTCGCGCTTTCCGCTCAGCGTGGGGCCCGGCGCGTCGGTGGCGCTGCGCTGCGGCACGGTGCCGCTGTTCGAGGCCAAGGTTGGGCGGCGCAAGAGCCGGATCGCGGTGCGGATCGAGCGCGAAACCCCGCGCGCGCCGAGCGAGCGGTAGGCATTGGGAGGCAGCGATGGGCAGCGCGCAATGGATCCTCGAACTGGTGCTGGTGGCGCTGCTGGCGGCCACCCTGGTGCACGCGCTGCGGCTGGAACGCGCGCTCGGCGTGCTCAAGCGCGATCGCGCGGCGCTGGAGGAGCTGGTGGCGGGCTTCAACGCCAGCACCCGCCAGGCGGAATCCGGCGTGGAGCGGTTGCGCGAGGCCGCCGACGGCGCCGGCCGGCATCTGGCGCGCCAGATCGAGCAGGTGCGGCGGGTCGAAGGCGATCTCGGCTTCCTGATCGAGCGTGGGGATGGGCTGGCGGACCGGCTGGACGGCCTCGTGCGCGCGGCGCGCAAGCCGGCGGCACTGGCGCCGCCGCCCGTTCCGGTCACGGCCGGCGCGCCGGAAGACGACGCGCCGCGTCCGCGCAGCCAGGCCGAGCGCGACCTGCTCAAAGCCCTGCGGCTCGCGCGATGAGAGGGGCGTGACATGAAAATCCCCGCCCCGCGGCTGCTGCCGGCCACGATCATGGCGATGGCCGGCCTGCTCGGGATGAAGACCGTGGGGCTGATCCGCGCGGTGAGCCCGGCGCTGGCCGCGGCGAGCGCGCCTTCCCCCTCCCCTACGCCGGCGGCCTCGCTCCCCCCTGGCGCGGCACCCCCTGGCGCGGCAATCGGGGCGCCGATCGGGGCCCATCCCCCGACCATGGCTGCGGTCAGCCCGGCCGAGCGGACGCTGCTGCTCGATCTGCGCCGGCGGCGCCAACTGCTCGACCACCGCGCGGCGGCGCTGACGGCGCGCGAATCCCTGCTCGCGGCGGCGGAACGCCGGCTCGATCAGCGCATCGCGCAGCTCAAGGCGCTGGAGGCGAAGCTCGGCGCCGAGCAGGCGGCGCGCACGCGGCGCGACGATGCCGCCTGGACCGGCCTGGTGGCGCTTTATCAGACCATGAAGCCGCGCCAGGCGGCAAAGATTTTCGACAAGCTCGACATGTCGGTGCTGCTGGCGGTGGTCGATCGCATGCAGACGCGCCGCGCCGCCGCGATCCTCGCCGCCATGCAGCCCGACCGCGCGCGCGAGGTGACGGACCGGCTGGCCGCGCTGCGCACGAAGCGTGACGGCCCCGCCCCGCCGGCGAACGGGGGCTGAGGGACTAACGGACCGAACCAGGGAGTGCTCATGCCGATCGACAAATCGATGCAGGTTCTCATCGTTGACGACTACAAGACGATGCTGCGCATCATCCGTAATCTGCTCAAGCAGATCGAGTTCAACAATGTCGAGGAGGCGAGCGACGGCGCCGACGCGCTGACCAAGCTCCGCTCGGGCAATTTCGGCCTCGTCATCAGCGACTGGAACATGCAGCCGATGACCGGGCTGCAACTGCTCCAGGAGGTGCGCGCCGATTCCCGGCTGAAGACCACGCCCTTCATCATGGTCACCGCCGAAAGCAAGACCGAGAACGTGGTCGCGGCCAAGCAGGCGGGCGTGTCCAACTACATCGTCAAGCCGTTCAACGCCGAGACCCTGCGCGACAAGATCGAAAAGGTGCTGGGCCATGCATGAGGCCTTCGCCGGCACCCGGGCCGGCCCGTTGGCCGCGCGGCTGGCCGAGATCCGCGCCCGCTACCCCGAGACCGAGCCGGAATGGGTGGCCGATGTCGTGCGCGCGGTCATCACCGCGCTGCACGGCGAGCTGGCACCGCCCGATTCCGCCCTGCTGGCCGAAGTGGAGGCGCTGGGCCGCACCATCGCCAACGCCAAGGCCGAGATCGCCGCCCTGCAGGTCGATGACATCACCTCGGCGCAGATCCCGTTCGCCACCGACGAGCTCGACGCGATCGTCGCCCACACCGCCGCGGCGACCAACGCCATCCTGGAAAGCTGCGAGACCCTGGACACGCTGGCCGAGACCCTGGCCGGCGAGCTCGCGGCCAAATTGCAGGATGCCACCACGCATATCTACGAGGCGTGCAGCTTCCAGGACATCACCGGCCAGCGCATCACCAAGGTGGTCGCCACCCTGAAGGCGATCGAGACCAAGGTGGCGCAGATCATCGCCGCCTTCGGCCACCGCATCGTTGCCGGGGACGAAGCCGAGCTGCTGCTGGAGGGCGAGGCGGCACTGCTCAACGGGCCGCAATTGCCGGACGCCGCGATGGGCCAGTCGGAGATCGACCGCCTGCTCGCCAGCTTCGATTGAGGGGACGGCATGGCACGGCATCCGATCGCGCGCGCAGGATTGTTCGTCACGCTGCTGGCACTGCTCCTGCTCGCGCTGCCGGGCGGAGCCGCCCGGGCGGAGGATCCGGTGCCGATCCATGCCGGCACCCATCGCGGCTACGGGCGGCTGGTGTTCGATTTTCCCCGCTGGGTCGGCTGGCACATGACCCGCCACGACGATGTGGTGCGCCTGCGCTTCAGCCGCGCGATGCCGTTCGGTCCGGATCCGGCGCTGCCGCCGAATGTGCTGGAGCTCAGCGACGGCCCGGGCTGGGCGCGGGTGCGCATTGCGAAGGGGGCGAAAATCCGGCGGATGCGGGTGGGCGCGCGGCTGGTGCTGGACGTGCTCGCTCCGGGGAAGACGCCGCCGGCCGGGCGGGCGCCGCTGGTCTCGCGCCGGGAGGGCGCGGATCGGGTCAGCGCGCCGGCGGCGCTGACGGCGGCGGGCACGGCTGGGACCGGGGGTAGCCCCGGGCCGGCCAGGGCAGGCCATGGACAGGCAGGTCATGGACAGGCAGGTCA
>JAKAZN010000195.1 GCA_021815835.1 Pseudomonadota bacterium | reverse complement strand
CCAGGATGATGAACCCCAGCACCAGGTGGAATTTCCGTTTCCGGTGCGCGTTCGCGGCCAGCAGCGGGTGGATCAGCACCATCGCCGCCGCGGTGGTGCCCATCACCCCGGCCGCCAGGGTGCCGAGCGCCAGGAACGCCGTGTTGCCCGCGGGGGTGCCGCGAAATCCGCCGCGCAGCAGCACCCCTCCGCCGGCGGCATAGAGCGCCAGGAGCAGCGCGAGGAATGGCAGCGTGGTTCCCAGCATGTCCCGCCAGGCCGCCGCCAGCGCCGCGCCCGGGCCGATCGTGGCGGCCAGCGGGGCCAGGAGCGCGACCGCCCAGAATCCGGCGATCGGCGCCTCCCACCGGTGCCAGCTTCGCGGTGCCAGAAGCGGCCCCAGCGCGAAGCTGGCCAGCAGGCCCGCGAACGGCAGGCACCAGGGAAGCGCGAACGGGAGCGCCGGAACGAGGCCCTGACCCGTGGAAAGCGCGAGCGTGCTCGGTTGCATGAAACGGACCCTGCAAGTAACGTCCGCCGCGCGCAATCGGGGACCTGGATCGGATGGACATGAGCGGCGAGCGGCGCCTTCCGGCGTCGCGACAGACAGTCTGGGATGCGCTGAACAACCCCGCGATCCTGAAAGGCGCGATCCCCGGCTGCGAGAAGCTGGACGCGACCTCGCCCACCGAGATGACCGCCACCGCCGCGATCAAGGTCGGTCCGATCGCCGCGCGCTTCAACGGCAAGGTGACGCTTTCCGATATCGACGCGCCGAACGGCTACACCATCGCCGGCGAAGGCCAGGGCGGCGTGGCCGGCTTCGCCAAGGGCGGCGCCAAGGTCCATCTGACGGACGCGGAAGACGGCGGCACGCTGCTGCGCTATGAGGTCCAGGCCCAGGTGGGCGGCAAGATCGCCCAGCTCGGCGCGCGCCTGATCGATTCCACCGCCAAGCAGATGGCGGATGCCTTCTTCGACAATTTCGCCAGGGAGCTTGCCCCGCCGATGCCTGCCTCGACCCACGAACCCGCCACCGCTTCCTCCCGCGCGCCCAGCCCGCCGCCGCCCAGCGTGAACTGGCTGGCGATGGTGCCGCGCGAGCCGATGGGCCTGCCGCTCGCCTTCTGGATCGGCGGGTTCTTCTGGCTGATCCTGCTGTATCTGATCGTCGTGCCGCTGCTGTAATGGCCGATGCCGTCATGGCCTCGGGCGCGCTGCCGGCGTCGGTGGCCGAGACCGCGAGTCTGCTGGCCGATCAGGGCTACATCGCCGATCGGGATCTGGCGACCACGGTGCATCTGTCGCTGGCGATGGGCCGCCCGCTGTTCCTGGAAGGCGAGCCCGGCACCGGCAAGACCGAGATCGCCAAGGCGCTGGCGGCCGGGCTGCGCCGTCGCCTGGTGCGGCTGCAATGCTATGACGGGATGGACCTCGCGGCGGCGGCCTATGAGTGGGACCACGCGCGCCAGTTGATGGCGATCCGGCTGGCCGAGGCCGCGGGCCATACCGACCGGGACGAATTGTCGCGCGATATCTACACCCGCGAGTTCCTCACCGCGCGGCCGTTGCTGTCGGCGATCGATCCCGATCTGCCGCCGGCGGTGCTGCTGATCGATGAGCTGGATCGCGCCGACGAGCCGTTCGAGGCGTTTCTTCTGGAACTGCTGGCCGATTTCCAGATCACCGTGCCGGAATTCGGCACCGTGCGCGCGGCAACGAAGCCGGTGGTGGTGCTCACCTCGAACCGCACGCGCGAAGTGCACGACGCGATCCGCCGCCGCTGCCTGTATCACTGGGTGGATTACCCCGATGCCGCGCGCGAGCGCGCGATCCTGGCCGCGCGCGCCCCGGAGGTGCCGGCGAAGCTCGCGGCCCAGGTGGTGGCGTTCGTGCAGCGGCTGCGCGGGGAGGAATTGTTCAAGCTGCCCGGCGTGGCCGAAACGATCGATTGGGCGAGCGCGCTGACCTATCTGAACCAGACCGAGCTCGCGCCCGCTTCGGTGGACGAGACGCTGGGAGTGCTGCTGAAATACCAGGATGATCTGGCCAAGCTGCGCGGTGCCGAGGCGGCGCGGATCCTGGCCGAGAGCGGAGCGGAATAGAATGCGACACCCTCCCCTCCCGCGGACGGGAGGGGAGGGTGGGGCTCAGCCGCGCATGCGCAGCGTCCAGGCCTTGAACGCGACCAGCATGGCCGCCAGGAAATCCCGCGTCGCCTGATCCGTCAGCTTGCCATCGGCATCGAATTTCGATCCCGCCGCGCCGATCATCACCTCGGGCCGATTCAGGATATGGCCGTTGAGGAAGATGAAGCACTGCCGCAGATGATACTGCGCGCGCACCGAGCCGAGCGCGCCCGGACTCGCGCCCATCACCGCGATCGGCTTGCCGTCGAAGGGCTGTTCCGGCGGGCGGGACGCCCAGTCGATCGCGTTCTTCAGCACGCCCGGGACCGAGTAGTTGTATTCGGGCGTGGCGAACAGCAGCCCGTCCGCGGCCTTGATGCGGTCCCGCAAGGATTGCACCGCCGGCGGGAAGCCGGCCGCGCGCACGTCGTCGTTATAGAGCGGCAGATCGCCGATATCGCAGATGTCGATGCTCATGCCGGCGGGTGCCAGCTCGGCCGCCGCGCGCAGCGCCATGGTGTTGAAGGACGCGCGCCGGAGGCTGCCGCTGATGCCGAGAATTTTGACAGTTTCGCTACCGCTCATGGGACCTCGCAATCGGGTGAAGGGACGAGGCGGTGTCATAGGCGGAGCGGCGCGGGGCGCGCAATGGCGGGCTTACCTTGCGGCCCCGCCGGCCGGCCCCATATGAAATTTGCGCTCCCGCGGTCCCCAGCCAGGGAGCGGACTTGACGTTTCCTCCCCAGACTCCGGCGGCGCCCAGACGCGGGCGCCGCCCCCTTTCCCGTGTTGCCTCCGCGGGACTAGCATCGGGCGTCATGGACCTCGATTTCTCCGAAGACGACATCCAGCGCTATTCGCGCCACATCCTGCTGGCGGAAGTCGGCGGGACGGGCCAGGCGCGGCTCGGAGCCGCGCGCGTGCTGGTGGTGGGGGCGGGGGGACTCGGCAGCCCGCTGATCCTCTATCTCGCCGCCGCCGGGGTGGGGACGATCGGAATCGTGGATCACGATACCGTCGATCTTTCGAACCTGCAGCGCCAGATCGCCCACACCACGGCTTCGGTCGGCACGTCCAAGGCGGCCTCGGCCGCGGCGCGGGCGCACGCGATCAATCCCGGCGCGCGGATCGTGGCGCACGCCACGCGGCTCGATCCCGGCAACGCGCTCGATCTGATCGGCGCTTACGACATCGTCTGCGACGGGACCGACAATTTCGCCACCCGCTTCCTGATCGCCGATGCTTGCGCGCTGGCCCGCCGCACCCTGGTCTCGGCCGCGGTGCTGCGGTTCGAGGGCCAGCTTTCGGTGTTCAAGCCGCACGCGGGCGGCCCCTGCTATCGCTGCCTGTTTCCCGCGCCGCCGCCCCCGGGCACGGTGCCGAGCTGTTCGGAGGCCGGCGTGCTGGGCGCCGTCACCGGCGTGATGGGAACGTTGCAGGCAACGGAAACGATCAAGGAGATCCTCGGCATCGGCGAGAGCCTGTCGGGGCGGCTGCTGCTGTGGGACGCGCTGGCATCGAGCTTCCGCACCATCCGGCTGCGGCCCGATCCGGCCTGCGCGCTGTGCGGGACGCATCCGAGCATCGTCGATCTTTCCGCCCACACCGATGCGCCGGCCCCGGCCTGTGCCGTCTGAACCCGCGCCGTGTCTCGGTATCCTGCTCGCCTCCGGCACGCATAACGCGGCGCACGCGGCGTTCGTGCTCGCCACCGGCGCGGCGGCGATGGGGCGGGAGGTGACGGTGTTCGCCACCAATGCCGGCTGCCGCGCGCTGCTCGCCGATCCGGCCGGCCTCGACGATCCGGGGCGGGAGGCGCGGGTGGAAGCCGCCGGGGTCGCGGGGCTGGCGGCGCTGCTCGCGGCGGCGGCGGAACTCGGCGTGCGGCTGATGGTCTGCGCCTCGGGGCTGCGCGCCGAGGGGCTGGAGGGCGCGGCCCTGGCCCCCGGCGTGGAGGTGACCGGGATCGCAAGCTTCCTCGGCGCCGTCGGCAGCGGCCAGATCGTGGGCCTTTAGGCCGCGATGGCCCGCTTGACCCGGCGCCATGGCGTACGGCACGCAGCGCGGATGCCGCGCCACGTCGTTGCCCTTGTGATCCTGCTTGCCGGCCTCGGCGCGGGCCTGAGATGCGCCCCGGCGCGGGCGACGCCGCCCGATCAGGTGCTGCGGCTGCCCACGGCCACCGACCATCCGCCGCCGCGCGCGCATGTGGTGGTACGGGCCGCGCCGCGCGTCGCGGTGCATCGGGTCGGCCCGGCGCCGCGCGATCCACCGCGCCGCGCGCCACCGCCGCGCGATCGCCATCCGGTTCTGCCGTTGCCGCCCGATCCGCCGCGCCTCGCGCCTCCCGTGATCGCCGCGCCGCACGCGGCGCTCCACTCCCCCGGGGCGCCCGCCCACCCGGCCACCCCGGCGCCGCGCGCCGATCGCGGCAGCGTCACCGGCCTGCCCTTGCCGCGCTTCGCCGCGCTGCGCAGCGACGAGGTCTATCTGCGCGCCGGCCCCGGCTTCCGCTACCCGGTGCGCTGGGTCTATCGCCGCATCGGCATGCCGGTGGAGATCGAGCGCGAGTTCGAGGTCTGGCGCCTGGTGCTGACCCCCGACGGCGTGCGCGGCTGGATGCACGAGGCGACCCTGAAGGGAAAGCGCGACGGCATCGTGACCGGCGGGCGGCATCGGTTGCGCGCGGGACCGACCGCCTCGGCCGCGGCGGTGGCGATCCTGGAGCCGGGGGTGATCGTGCGCCTGATGCGCTGCGACGCGGGCGCCGCCTGGTGCCGGGTGGATGCGGCCGGGCATCGCGGCTGGCTCGGGCGCGCCGATTTCTGGGGGACGTTCCCGGGCGAGGCAGTAACCGGGCGCTAGTGATTGGGCGCCGGTGATTGGGCGCCAGCGATCAGG
>JAKAZN010000194.1 GCA_021815835.1 Pseudomonadota bacterium | reverse complement strand
CGTGCGCACGGAAGGCGCGGACTGGCCGAAGCTGGTCTGGATCCTGGATGCGCGGCGCGAGGACAATCTGGTCCCGATCGCGACCCTGCCGATCCCGCCGGTGGAGGAGTATGCGCTGGGCGGGCGATACGGGGCGCATAACCTGCACGAGAATCGTCCCGGCCCCGCCTTCACCTCCTCGACCCTGATCTTCGGCACGTATTTCGCCGGCGGGCTGCGCGTGCACGATATTTCGGACCCGTTCCAGCCGCGCGAGGTGGCGGCGTTCGTGCCGCCCCCGCCGGGCGGGGCTGGGTCCCGGCCGGCGATGATCAACGATGTGTATGTGGACGAGAACCGCACGGTCTATGCGGTGGACCGGTTCTCGGGCGGCCTGTGGGTTCTGGAGATGACGGGATAGGTGCCCGGAGGGGAAAGGGCGGCCATTCGGGTGGGCGATCCTACCCCGGCTTTCGGTGGCCGGGGGGGGCCTGCTCGGCGCGGACGCGCAATTGCTCGGCCAGCCAGGCCGCGAACCGCGCGATCAGCGGATTCGATTGATAGGCCCGCGGATAGACTAGAAAATGCGCGGTGTAGTGCAGATCCGTCGAGCATCCGCCGAGCGGCGCAACGAGCCGCCCGCTGGCAAGTTCGCGTTCCGCCAACCGGGTTGATTCGAGGGCGACCCCCAGCCCGTCCGCGGCCATGCTGATCGCGAGGAAACTGCGATCGAACCGGAGCCCATGTGGGGCCGGCATGCTCAGTCCGTTGGCCGCGAACCAGTCCGGCCAGCGGAGCACCTTGTTGTCACTATGGATCAGTGTCTCGGCCAGCAGGTCGGCCGGACGGCGGATGCGCGCGGCAAGCGCCGGGGCACAAAGCGGGACGACGGTTTCCTCGCCGAGCGAGATGCGCACGAGCCCCGGCCGTGCCTGCGCGGTGGGTGCGGCGGCATACACGATATCGGCATCGAAGGCGCCTTCGCTGAACTCCGCGTAGTCCGTGCTTGCCGCGATCCGCACCTCGACCTTCGGATTGGCTTCGAGGAAACGCTGCAACCGGGGGGCCAGCCACTGGGTTGCGAAACTGGGCGCCACATGAAGGCGCAGCAAGCGCGGCGCCCGGGTCGACACCGCCTCCATCCCGTGGCGGAGCAGGTCGAACGCCCCGCCGACATGACGGATCAGCGTCTGGCCCTCGGTGGTCAACGCGATCGTCCGCGCCTGACGCCGGAACAGCCGCGCGCCCAGGAGGTCTTCGAGTTTGCGGATCGCGTGGCTCACCGCGCTCGGCGTCAGGCCAAGCTCCGCCGCCGCCGCCCGGAACGATCCGCAGCGGCCGGCCGCCTCGAAGGCGCGCAGAAGGGACATCGGAACAGGGTTCGCCATCGGCGGGATACATGAACGGGATTCATCAATTCATGCAAGATCTTCGTTTGCGATTTCATGTCAGCCCGCGTCTAAAGCCGACGGATCAGCGGAGAAAACGCATGCTGCTCAGCGGCAAGACGGCGGTCATATCGGGTGGCGCGAGCCCCAGGGGGATCGGTCTGGCAACCGCCAGGTTGTTCGCCGAACATGGCGCGCGCGTGGCGATCCTCGATCTGCAACAAGCGGCTTCGGACGCGGCGGCGGCCTCGCTCGGGACCGGCCATATCGGCATCGGCTGCGATGTCACCGACCGGGCGGCGTGCGAGGTCGCGGCGGGCACGGCGATCGCCGCGTTCGGTCGGATCGATATCCTGGTCAATAACGCCGGCATCACCGAGCCCCTCCGCCTGCTCGAGATCGAGGCGCAGAACTGGGAGCGGGTGATCGACGTCAACCTGACCGGTGTGTTCCACCTCAGCCGGGCGTTCCTGCCGCATATGCGCGATCGCGGTACCGGGTCGATCGCCTGCATGTCCTCGGTTTCCGCGCAGCGCGGCGGCGGTATTTTCGGTGGCCCGCATTATTCCGCGGCGAAGGCCGGGGTGCTCGGTCTCGCCAAGGCCATGGCGCGCGAATTCGGCCCGTCGGGCATCCGCGTCAACGCCGTCACGCCCGGCCTGATCCAGACCGAGATCACCGGCGGGATGCTGAAGGACGAGATGCGCGGCGAGATCTTGAAGGGTATTCCCATCGGCCGGCTCGGCACCGCCCTGGATGTCGCCCGGATCTTCCTCTTCCTCGCCTCCGATCTTTCCGCCTACGTCACCGGTGCGGTCATCGACGTGAACGGCGGCATGCTGATCCATTGACCCATCCTCGGCACGGAGAGCCACGCGCAATGGCCAGCACGCCCCCCGGCAAGACCGCCGCCGCCCGCGACGACGGCTTTCCTCATACCGGTTCGAACGTCTCGCTGCGCGAACGCGCCTACCGGATCCGCCGCCACGCGCTGCGGATGGGCGAGGTGCAAGGCCAAGGCTACATCGCCCAGGCGCTCGGCATCGCGGACGTGCTGGCTGTCTGCTACTTCCATGCCATGCGCTACCGCCCGGATGACACGCGCTGGGAAGGGCGCGACCGGTTCCTGCTCTCGATCGGTCATTACGCGATCGCGCTCTATGCGGCGCTGATCGAGGCCGGCATCCTCCCCGAGAGCGAGATCGAAACCTATGGCGCCGACGCAAGCCGCCTGCCGATGTCCGGCATGGCCGGCTATACCCCGGGGATGGAGATGACCGGCGGCTCGCTCGGCCACGGCGTCGGTATCGCCGTCGGCGTGGCGCTCGGTCTCAAGCGCAAGAAATCGGACTCTTTCGTCTACACGCTGTTCTCCGACGGCGAATTGAACGAGGGTTCGATCTGGGAGGGCGTCATGGGGGCGGCGCACTGGCGGCTCGACAATCTGATCGGCATCGTCGATGTGAACGACCAGCAGGCCGACGGCCCCTCGGCGGCGATCTCCTCCCGTGAGCCGCTGCACGAGCGCTTCCGCGCCTTCGGCTGGCACACGCAGCGGGTGGACGGCAACGACATCGATGCCGTCGCCACCGCGCTCGATGCCGCCCGTGCCGTCAGGGTCGCCGCGCCGCGCATCGTGATCTGCGACACCCGGATGGCGAAGGGCGTGCCATTCCTCGAAGCCCGCGAGCGCAACCATTTCCTGCGCGTCGAGGCCGGGGAATGGCAGCGGGCGATCTCCCTGCTCGACGAAACCTTCAGCGGTGGGGCGGTGTCATGAGCGGAGCGCCAAACGCCGAAGCGCCGAAGCAGCGGCTGACCACCTCGGCGATGATCGCCTCGATCGCCGCTCCTGGCCAACGCACCGCGTCCGCGCCGTTCGGCCACGCATTGGTCGCGCTGGCGAAGTCCCACCCCGGGATTGTCGGCCTCACCGCCGACCTCGCGAAATACACCGACCTGCACATCTTCGCGCAGGCCTACCCGGATCGATTCTACCAGATGGGCATGGCCGAACAGCTGCTGATGTCGGCCGCGGCCGGTCTGGCGCGGGAGGGTGCGATGCCCTTCGTGACCACCTATGCCGTGTTCGCCTCGCGCCGCGCCTATGACTTCATCTGCATGGCGATCGCCGAGGAGCGCCTGAACGTCAAGATCGTCTGCGCCCTGCCCGGCCTGACCTCGGGCTATGGGCCAAGCCATCAGGCGACCGAGGATATCGCGATCTTTCGCGGCATGCCGAACCTGACCATCATCGATCCGGCCGATGCCCTGGAGATCGAACAGGCGGTGCCAGCCATCGCCGCGCATGATGGTCCCGTCTACATGCGGCTCCTGCGTGGCCAGGTCCCGTTGCTTCTGGACGCGTACGGCTACCGGTTCGAGCTCGGCAAGGCAAAGACGATCCGGACCGGAAATGACGTGCTGGTGATTTCGACCGGGCTCGCCACCATGCGGGCGCTGCAGGCCGCCGAGATCCTGGAGCGCGACAGCATCGGCGTGGAGGTGTTGCACGCCGCGACGATCAAGCCGCTCGATCTCGACACGATCATCGCCGCCGCCGGCAAGGGCGGGCGCCTGGTCGTTGTCGCCGAGAACCATACCATCATCGGCGGGCTCGGCGAGGCGGTCGCGGCCGGCTTGCTGCGCGCCGGAGTGGCGCCGAAATTCCGCCAGATCGGCCTGCCGGACGCGTTCCTCGCCGCCGGCGCCCTGCCCACCCTGCACGACCGTTACGGCATCTCGGCCGAGGCGATCGCGCGCCAGATCAAGGGATGGCTCTGAGCGGGCACCCGAGGACCGGCATGGTTCGCGATATCGGAACGGTTCACAAACGACCGGTCCGCATCCGTGCCGGCGACGGGGCTTCCGGCCGGCGCGCCGGATGATCGGACGCGCCATCCACCGTGTGTGACGTGCTCGGGGCGGTTTGCGTCATTTACCGTCATTCGCGGGCGACCTTCTTCCTCGCCCAGGTTCCCCCCGCGACCCCCCACCCTTACACTCTCCCCCACCCCATGCCCCAGGACGAACGCCCCCCCCCTGACCTCCTCGCCGCCCTGGTCCGCATGGGCCTGCTCGCGCCCGCCGCCCCCCCGCCCGAGGGCGCCCGGCTCACCGGCGGCGTGTCCTCCGATATCTGGCGCATCGACCTCCCGACCGGCCCCATCTGCGTCAAGCGCGCGCTGTCGCGCTTGCGCGTCGCCGCCGACTGGCAGGCACCCATCGAGCGCAACCGTTACGAGGCCGCCTGGATGGCCCGCGCCACCGCCGCCCGCCCCGGGAGCGCCCCCGCCCTGCTCGGCCAGGACCCGCACTCGGGCGCGCTTGCGATGGCCTACCTCTCCCCCGCCGACCACAAGCTGTGGAAGGACCAGCTCCACGCCGGCCAGGCCGATCCGGCCTTCGCCGCCCAGGTCGGCGCCACGATCGCGGCCATCCACGCCGCCTCCGCCGCCGATCCGACCACCGCTTCGGCATTCCCCACCGACGGCATTTTCCATGACATCCGCCTGGAGCCGTACCTGCTCGCCACCGCACGCGCCCATCCCGACCGGGCCGAGGTCCTGACCGCGCTCGCCGCCACGACCGCGGCCACCAAACGCGCCCTGGTCCACGGCGACGTCAGCCCGAAGAACATCCTCGCCGG
>JAKAZN010000193.1 GCA_021815835.1 Pseudomonadota bacterium | reverse complement strand
CCAATCGGAGGATTTCCGCGAGGGCGTGGAAGCCTTCCACGCCAAGCGCAAGCCGCGGTTTCAAGGCGTCTGACCGGACGCGCCCCCGACCTTCCAGGCGCACTTGCGCCACCCCCCGGAAATGCGGCATTTTCGCACCGCAATTCCCGGGAGGGTCCGGTCCCATGTCCCCACAGGGCAACGCCGCCTGGCATTTTCTGCACCGCCACGTCGCCGAAGGACGCGGCGCGCGCCGCGCCTTCGCCGATCCGCATCGCGCGCTGAGCTATGCCGACCTCGCCCACGCGGCCGGACGCTTCGCCGCCGGCCTCGGCGATGCCGGGATCGCGCGGGAACGCCGCATCGCGCTCGTGATGCTGGACACGGTCGATTTCCCCGCCGCCTTCTGGGGCGCGATCGGCGCCGGGGTGATCCCGGTGCCCGTGAACACGCTGCTGACGCCGGAGCAGACCGCCTATATCCTGGCCGACAGCCGCGCCGAACTGGCCGTGATCTCCGCCCCGCTGCTCGACCGCCTGCGCCCGTTCCTTCCGGAACTACCGGCGCTGCGCCAGGTCGTGGTGGCCGCGCCGGACGGCACCCCGCCCGCCGCCCAGTCGCGGCGCGAGCAAAGCTGGGACGGATTCCTCGCCGCCACCACGGCGCCCCTGGTGGAAGCCTCCCCGGACGAGGTCGCGTTCTGGCTGTATTCGTCCGGCTCCACGGGCATGCCGAAAGGCGCGCGCCACATCCATTCCGCCCTGCGCGCGACCGCCGACACCTATGGTGCGCAGGTGCTGGGGATCGAGGCCGACGACGTGATGTTCTCGGCGGCGAAACTGTTCTTCGCCTATGGTCTCGGCAACGCCATGACCTTCCCGATGTCGGTCGGCGCCGCCACCATCCTGCTGCCCGATCGGCCCACGCCGGAAGCCGTGCTCGCCACCATCGCGCGCTTCCGCCCCACCATCTTCGGCGGCGTGCCGACGCTCTATGCCGGCCTGCTCGCCCATCCGGCCCTGGCAAGCGGCGCCGGATCGGACCGGCTGCGGCGCTGCATCTCCGCCGGCGAGGCGCTGCCCGAACCCGTCGCGCGCCGCTGGGCGGAGACGGTGGGCGTCGAGATCCTGGACGGGCTCGGCTCCACCGAGATGCTGCATATTTTCCTCTCCAACGGTCCCGGCGACATCGGCTACGGCACCTCCGGCCGCGCGGTACCCGGCTACGAGCTGCGCGTGGTCGATGCCTCCGGGGCGGACGTTCCGGACGGCGTTGGCGGGGAATTGATCGTGCGCGGCCCCTCGGCCGCGGAAGGCTACTGGAACCAGCGCGACAAATCCCGCACGACGTTCCGCGGCGAATGGACCCACACCGGCGATACCTATGTGCGCGAGGCCGACGGCCGCTATCGCTACCAGGGCCGCGCCGACGACATGATGAAGGTGGGCGGCATCTGGGTCTCGCCCTTCGAGGTGGAAGCCGCGCTGCTGTCCCATCCCGGCGTGCTGGAAGCCGCGGTGGTGGGTCAGGCGGATGCGGACGGGCTGACGAAACCCAAGGCGTTCCTGGTGCTGCGCGACCCGGGCACCGACCCGGAAACCCTGCGCGGGGAATTGAAAGCCGAAATCCAGGAACATATCGGCGTCTGGAAATACCCGCGCTGGATCGAGATCGTCGAGAGCCTGCCCAAGACCGCCACCGGCAAGATCCAACGCTACAAGCTCCGCAACGGGGTGGGATGAAACGACCGGTCGATCTCGCGCTGGACGGATGGCGTCTGGAGGCCGCCTGGTGGGGACCGGCGCGGCGCGGCGCGCCGGTGCTGGTGCTCCTGCATGAGGGCCTGGGTTCGGTCGGCCTGTGGCGCGACTTCCCCGCGCGCCTGGCGCACGCGACCGGCGCGCAAGTCTTCGCCTTCTCGCGCTTCGGCTACGGCTCCTCCGCCCCGGCCGTGCTCCCGCGCCCGCTCGACTACATGACGATCGAGGCGCGCGACATCCTGCCCCGCGTGCTCGATGCCGCCGGCATCGATGCGGCGATCCTGGTCGGTCATTCCGATGGCGCCTCGATCGCGGCGATCGCCGCCGGCACAGGGCATTCGCGCCTGCGTGGTCTTGCTCTGATGGCCCCGCATTTCGTCGCCGAGCCGGCGGGGCTGGCGGCGATCGCGGCCACGCGCGCGGCCTACGCGACGGGCGGCTTGCGCGCCCGCCTCGCCCGCCACCACGCGGACGCGGATGCGACGTTCCGCGGCTGGGCCGATGCCTGGCTCGATCCCGGGTTTCCCGCCGCGTTCGATCTGACGCCAGCCCTGCGCGGCATCGCGGTGCCGACCCTGGTGATCCAGGGGCGCAACGATCCGTACGGCACCGATCTGCACGCGCGTCTGGCAGAACGCCACATCCCGGCCGGTTGCCGGATCGCGATGGTGGACGCCGCCCACGCCCCGCACCTGGAAGCGTCCGAGGAAACCCTCGCCGCACTGACCGATTTCATCCGCCCCATGCTGCCGGAGACGCAGGATGCCGATTGATTTCCGCACCGATCCATCCCGCTACCGCCACTGGCGCCTGGCCTGCGAAGGTCCGGTCGCCACCCTGTCGATGGATGTCGATCCCGCCGCGTCGCTGTTCCCCGAGTGCGAGCTGAAGCTCAATTCCTACGATCTCGGCGTGGATATCGAGCTCGCGGACGCGGTGCAGCGCCTGCGCTTCGAGCATCCGGAAGTTCGCGTCGTCGTGCTGCGCTCCGCCAAGCCGGCGGTGTTCTGCGCCGGTGCCAATATCCGCATGTTGGGCCGCGCCAGCCACGGCCACAAGGTCAATTTCTGCAAGTTCACCAACGAAACCAGGATCGCGATCGAGGAAGCCGCCGCCGAATCCCACCAGCCCTGGCTGGCCGTGCTGCACGCCCCGGCGGCCGGCGGCGGCTATGAACTCGCGCTCGCCTGCGCCCATATCATGCTGATCGACGACCGCCGCGCCGCCGTGTCCCTGCCGGAAGTGCCGCTGCTCGGCGTGCTGCCGGCGACCGGCGGCCTCACGCGCCTGACCGACAAGCGCCGCGTCCGCCGCGACCGCGCCGACGTGTTCTGCACCACCGAGGAAGGCGTGCGCGGCCGGCGTGCGCAGGAGTGGGGCCTGATCGACGAGCTCGTGCCGCCATCGAGATGGGAGGACGCGGTCGCCGCCCGCGCTGGCGCGCTCGCCGCGACCTCCGACCGTCCGGCGGAGGCGCGCGGCATCGCGCTCACGCCGCTGGAACGCAGCATCACCGACACCACCATCGATTATCCGCATCTGCACGTCGCGCTCGACCGCCCCGGAAAGCGCGCCACCTTCACCCTGCGCGGCCCCGATCGCGCGCCCGCGGATCTCCACGCGGAAGGCGCCGCGTCCTGGCCGCTCGCCGCGGCCCGCGCGCTCGACGACGCGATCCTGCATCTGCGCATCAACGAAGCGAGCCTCGGTCTCTGGGTGCTGCGCACCGAGGGCGATCCTGCGACCATCCTCGCCACCGATACCCTGCTCGCGGCGGACGATTGGCTTGCGCGCGAGATCCGCCTGTTCTGGAAGCGCGTGCTGAAACGCCTGGACGTGTCCTCGCGCAGCCTGATCGCGCTGATCGAGCCCGGCAGTTGCTTCGCCGGCACCTTGGCCGAGCTCGCCTTCGTCGCCGACCGCGCGGTGATGCACGCGGGCGCGGAGGGCAACGCGCCGGCACGGCTGACGCTCGGGGCCTGCAATTTTGGCAGCTACAAGATGGGCAACGGCCTCACCCGCCTCGCGACCCGCTTCCTTGGCGCGCCGGACGCGGAAGCAGCCGCCCACGCCGCGATCGGCCAGGCGCTGGACGCCGATTCCGCCGACGCGCTCGGCCTGATTACCGAGTCCATCGATCCGATCGACTGGGACGACACGATCCGCCTGCTGCTCGACGAGCGCGCCAGCTTCTCCCCCGACGCGCTGTCGGCGCTGGAGGCGAATCTGCGCTTCGCCGGCCCCGAAACGATGGAGACGCGCATCTTCGGCCGGCTGTCGGCCTGGCAGAACTGGGTGTTCCAGCGCCCCGGCGCGGCGGGGGATGCGGGCGCCCTACATCGCTACGGTAGCGGCACGAAACCGGAATTCGATCCCGAGCGGGTGTGATCAGGCCTGGTCGCAGCCGTCGCCGGACGCCGGCCTTCACTCCGCCGCCAGCAGCGGCGCCTCCACCATCGCCACCGCCGCGCCCAGATCGACCGACAGCAGCCGCGACACCCCGCGCTCCTGCATCGTCACCCCATACAACCGGTCCATCCGCGCCATCGTCAGCGGATGATGCGTCACCACCAGGAACCGGGTCCCCGTTTCCCGCACCATATCCTCGAGCAGCGCGCAGAACCGTTCCACATTCGCGTCATCCAGCGGCGCGTCCACCTCGTCCAGCACCGAGACCGGCGCGGGATTGCAGCGGAACACCGCAAAGATCAGCGACAGCGCGGTCAGCGCCTGCTCCCCGCCCGACAGCAGCGACAAGGTGGCGAGTTTCTTCCCCGGCGGCTGGGCGAAAATCTCCAGCCCCGCGACCAGCGGATCGTCCGATCCCACCAACGCCAGATGCGCCCGCCCGCCGCCGAACATGCGCGAAAACAGTGCCTGGAAATGCCGATCGACCTCGGCGAACACCGAAGTCAGCCGCTCGCGCCCCTCCCGGTTCAGATGCCCGATCGACCCGCGCAGCCGCGCGATCGCGGTGCCGATCTCCTCCCGCTCGCGCTCGATGGTCGCGATCTGGCCTTCCAGCTCGGCCACCTCCACCTCGGCGCGCAGATTGACCGGCCCCATCTCCTCGCGCTCGCGCACCAGCCGATCGAGCCGGCGCCGTGCCGTTTCCTCGGCCGCCGCATCCGGCGGCGCGGTCAGCGCCGGCAGCGCGGGATCGGCGCCCAGCCGTTCCAGGATCCGCTCGGCGACGGTCCCCCAGGCAAAGGACGCGGCCTGCGCGGCGGCCTCGGCGCGCACCACCGCCTCGCGCGCGGTCGCGGCGGCGGCCTCGGCGGCGCGGGCG
>JAKAZN010000192.1 GCA_021815835.1 Pseudomonadota bacterium | reverse complement strand
CCCAATTCGCCGCAGGGTCCGCCCCACCGCGACCGAATGCACGATCTGCCACGGCTGCGACAAATGGTCCGGCGTGTCGAAGAAATCCGCCCGCGGATAGAGGCTCCGGTTCGCCAGTTCCAGGAACGCGGCCCCGTGCGCGCGGTACACCGCCCGGATCGCCGCCCGTGTGGCGCGCAGCATCGGATCGTCGCGGAACTCGGTCGGCAGGCCGCCGATCGCGCGCACCCCGTGCGCGCCGCACCAGTCCAGAAACTGCCCGATCAGCCGCGTGCCGTAGCCGCGGGCAATCGCGCGCGCCGTCGCATGGAACGGCCGCGCCCGCGCCAGCACCGTGCGATAGGGCGCGCCCAGCGCCGGCGTATGTCCGGTGTGATCGCCCCACGCATTGGTCCGCCCCTCCGCCGCCGCCCGCGGATCGTGGAATCCGCCCGCGACCAGCGCCGTTTCGATCCCCGCCATCAGCGCGTCGCGCAGATCGAAGGAGAACACCGCCCCGAGCCACCGATCCGGCGGCAGGCGCGCCAAGGTCCGCCAATCGTGGCGGAACATGATCGCGGCGTCCGGCCCGACCTCGGTCGCCGCCCGCGTGCGGACATACTGCGCCTCCTCCATCGGCAGATAGACCGTGTCGCCTGGATGCAGCACGCGCTCCCACCGCGCGAAGAGGTAGTCGAGGCCGATGCCCACCGCGACGCCGCCATTGACGCAAGCCTCCCCGAGGATCGGCTCGATCGTTTCGCAGCGATGCGAATAGGGACCATTGGAGCCGGCCAGGATCACCAGCTTGGGGCTGCCCACCAGCGCCCCGCGCGCCAGCTTCATGTCGATCTGCCGGCGCAGGAATCCGTAGGCCAGTGGCCGGTCCAGCACGAAGCCGAACGCCGCGGCATACAGCAGCAAGGACGCGAGACAGGCCGCGATCAGCCGCGCCAGCGGCGAGACCGCGCGGCGGCGCGCGCGGGTCGCGATTCCGACCCGTCCGACCGCCTCGCCCATCAGAACCGGAAATAGAGAAACGGCACCACCTTCGGTGCGAAGAACAGCGCGCGGACGCTGAACGCGAAGCTCGCGGTCAGCGCAAAGCTGCGCGCCCGCGCGCTCATCTGGTGCAGATGCGGCAGGAACAACACGATCGCCCAACCGAGCACCAGGCACGCCCCCGCTTCCGGCAGGCTCAGGGTCCGCGCCGCGCCCAGATGCGCCAGAAGCGGCACCGGCCGCGCGACTGCCCTCAGCCAGGGCAGCCATGCCAGGATCATTGACGGCAGCGCGATCCCCCGCGCCCCCGCCATGGCGCGCAGCATCGATACCGCCGCCGACAACCGCTCCGCCCGGAACGGCACCCAGGCGAGCACCACCGCGAGCAGGGTCAACGCCTGGCCCGCCGCGCGCGGCATTCGCCCGCCCAGCCGCCGCCAGGTCGCGTGGCTCACCAGGAACGCCCCGTGCAGCCCGCCCCACAGCACGAAGCGCCAGGCCGCGCCGTGCCACAGCCCGCAGAGCAGCATCGTCAGCATCAGATTGCCCGCGCGCCGCGCCTCCCCGCACCGGCTGCCGCCGAGCGGGATATACAGATAGTCACGCAGGAAACCGCCCAGGGTGATATGCCAGCGCCGCCAGAACGCGCCGATATCGGACGCGCGATAGGGGCTCGCGAAATTCAGCGGAAACCGCACGTTCAGCATCCGCGCCAGTCCGATCGCCATGTCCGAATAGCCGGAGAAATCGAAGTAGATCTGCAGGCCGTAGGCTCCGGCGGCGACCCAGGCGGAAACGAAGCCGATCGCCGCCCCGCGCCCCGCCGCGTCGAACCCGACATCGGCGAACCGGGCGAACATGTCCGCCAGCACCAGCTTCTTCGCCAGGCCCAGCAGGAAGATCGTCATCCCCTCGCAGATCGCGCCCAAGCGTGGGCGGGCCAGATCGGGGGCGTGCAACTGCGGAATGATCTCCCCGGGCCGGACGATCGGCCCCGCGATCAGGTGCGGAAAGAACGCGACGAAGGCCGCGTAGCCCAGGAACCCGCGATCGGGGCAGGTGCCGGCGCGGCTATCGGCCAGGAACATGATCTGCTGGAAGGTGAAGAAGCTGATCGCGAGCGGCAGGAAAATCCGCAGTTCCGGCGCCTGCCGCCCGAACAGCGCGGCCACGCTCCCGGCCAAAAACCCCGCGTATTTGAACCAGCCGAGCAGCGCGAGATTTCCCGCCACCCCCGCGGCAAGCCACGCCCGCCCGCCCGCTCCGCCACGCGCGAGATGCCGCCCGATCGCGTAATTCGCCACGATCGATCCGGCCAGCAGCAGTACATAGGGCGGGTTCCACCAGCCATAGAAGAACAGGCTGGCCCCGATCAGGACGCACAATGCCGCGCGCCGGCCGAACAGGCGGCCGGCCGCGAAGAAACCCAGCAGGAAGACGGGCAGGAACCCCAGGATGAAGGGTTCGGAGTTGAACAGCACGGCAGGCCCCGGAGGCGGAGACGCGCAGTCTCCGCCCGCGGGGCTAAGGGAGGGTAAACGCGCCGCGGATCAGCGCTGGCCAGGCGGGATGTAGTCGCGCTGCGTGGGGCCGGTGTAGATCTGGCGCGGCCGGCCGATGCGCTGCTCCGGGTCCTCGATCATTTCCGCCCACTGGCTGATCCAGCCGACGGTACGGCTGACCGCGAACAGCGCGGTGAACATCGAGGTCGGGAAGCCCATCGCCTTCAGGATGATCCCGGAATAGAAATCGACGTTCGGATAGAGCTTGCGATCGACGAAGTATTTGTCGTTGAGCGCGATCTTCTCCAGCTCCAGCGCGAGATCCAGCAGCGGGTCGTCCTTGATGCCGAGCTCGCCCAGCACGTCGTGGCAAGCCTTCTGGATGATCTTCGCGCGCGGATCGTAGTTCTTGTACACGCGATGGCCGAAGCCCATCAGCTTGGTGTGGCTGCCCTTATCCTTCACCTCGGACAGGAATTCGGGAATGTTGCGGACGTGACCGATCTCGGTCAGCATCTTCAGCACCGCCTCGTTCGCCCCGCCATGCGCGGGACCCCACAGGGAGGCGATGCCGGCGGCGATGCAGGCGAACGGATTGGCGCCGGTGGACCCGGACAGGCGGACCGTGCTGGTCGATGCGTTCTGCTCGTGATCGGCGTGCAGGATCATGATGAGATCCATGGCCTTCGCCAGGATCGGATTGACCTTGTAGGTCTCGGCCGGGACCGCGTTGAACATGTACAGGAAGTTCTCTGCGTAGCCCAGATCGTTGCGCGGGTACATGAAGGGCTGGCCGGAATTGTACTTGTGCGCCCAGGCGGCGATGGTCGGCATCTTGGCGATCAGGCGGAACGCGCTGATCTTGCGATGCTCGGGGTTATTGATGTCCAGGCTGTCGTGGTAGAAAGCCGACAGTGCGCCGACGACGCCGCACATCACCGCCATCGGGTGCGCGTCGCGCCGGAATCCGTTGTAGAACTGGCGCAACTGCTCGTGCAGCATGGTGTGGCGCAGCACACCCATCTCGTAGTCCCGCAACTGCGCGGGGGTCGGCAGTTCGCCGTTGGTCAGCAGGTAGGCGACTTCCAGGAAGCTCGAATGCTCCGCCAACTGCTCGATCGGGTAGCCGCGATAGAGCAGGATGCCCTGATCGCCGTCGATATAGGTGATCTTGCTCTCGCAGGCGGCGGTGGCGCCATAGCCGGGGTCGTAGGTGAAGATGCCGAGATCGCCGTAGATGCGGCGGATATCGGCCACCTGCGGGCCGATCGTCCCGTCCAGCAGCGGCAGGGTCGAGGATTTGTTGGAACCGTCCAGGGTGATGGTGACGGACCGCTTGGCCGAACCGCTCATTGGAGCATCCTTGCAAAAGGGGCGGCGCCGCGACCACCCGGGGTATCTTGCGGCGAAATTATGACCGGGCGCGCCGCGGCGCAACCTTCGCGCTTGCAGCACGGCCGGGCGCGCGGAATATAGGATTTTTCCCGACAATCTGGACGATTTGACTCGCCCTCGGGGCGTTCATGGCTTATTAACTTTTGCCTCGCCCCCGGAGTCGCGCCATGCCCGCCACCGCCCAGATCCTGCCCTTTCCCACCCGCAAGCCGCAAATCCCCAGCGAGAATGACGCCATGGGCCGGCTGCGCCAGGCGATGACGGCGCTCGATCGCGCGCTGGACGGGCAGCGCAGCGCGGTGCTGGCCTGGCAGGCGGCGCTCGCCACCCTGCATGGCAGCGTCACCGGGCTGGGCGGCAGCCTGCGCGACTACCAAGGCAGCCTCGCCGATCTGCGCGCGCGCACCGAGGCGTTGCGCGCCCATTCGGTCAGGCTGGAGGCCTGGGCGGATGCGGCGCTGGTCAGCGCGGCGTCTCGGTGAAGAATTTCTGCCCCGCCGCGAAATGGTTGGGGCGCATGAACACACCCAGGATCACCGCGCCATGCGGGGCGCGCGCCTCGTGGGTGTTGCCGGCCGGGCGGGAGACGAAATTGCCCGCGGTGCAGCAGCCTTCCTCGTCCTCCAGGCTGCCCTCCAGCACATAGGTCAGTTCGATACCGGTATGCTCGTGCAGCGGCACGACCGCGCCGGGATCCAGCTTGAACAGCAAGGTGGACATCCCGCTCGCCGAATCGGTGAACAGAACCTTGTGACGGATGCCGGGGAACTGCGAGGTCTCCCACGCCATGTTCACCACATCCACATAGGAAGACGGCGGCGACGCGCCGGGACCAAGCAGTCGCCGGCGGGGCGCGGAGACGGAGCCTTCGGGCATGGCGGTTTCCTCCAGGTCAGGGCACCGGTATCGCGCGCCCGGTCGGGCGGGCTGTCAAGCCGGGACTCAAGACTCCCCTCATTTTCACACCGCCCCGAAAGTCTCGGCGAAGACGGGCAGGTCGGCGAGCATATCGGCGAATTTCCGGACCAGTGGCAGCAGCCGAGGCTCCGGCATGGTCGGCGTGAGTTCGTATGGCATGCAGCCCTGGCGGAACAGCGAATGGGTTCGCCGCTTGGCGGTGTTTGACTCGAGGAATCGGTCGTAGCCGAGCACTTCCCCGGCGGCCGCCACC
>JAKAZN010000191.1 GCA_021815835.1 Pseudomonadota bacterium | reverse complement strand
GCATCCGCCGGTGTTCGTCTCCGGCAGCGGCAGCCCGGAAACCATCGCCTTCTGCGGCAAGCACGGCTTCGTGCCGACCTATTTCACCTCGATCGGCTCGGCCGGACCCTTGGCGGAACACTACCGGACCGCGGCCGCTTCCGCCGGGCGCAGCTTCGCGCCGGGGCAGAACCAGTGCCTGGTGCGCTGGGTGCAGATCGGGCGGTCGCGCGAGGACGCGCTCGACCGGATCCGCAAATACGATCTGGATATCTGGAAGAATTTCTACGCCGCGATGGGCCGGCGGACGGTGGAGAACGACGATTATTTCGGCTCCCTGGTCAATTCCGGCCTGTTCGTGTTCGGCACCGTCGATGAGGTCCGCCGTCAGCTGGTGGAGCAATGGCGCGTGTTTCCGGCCGAATACATCACCCTCATCAACCACTACGCGCAGACCCCGAAGGAGGTGGTGATCGAGACGCTCGATGTGTTCATGCGGCAGGTGAAGCCGGCGCTCGACGAGGTGATCGCGGACGCACGGCGGGCCGCGGCGTAAGCCGCGCGGGCATTAGGTCGCGGCCCAGGCCGCGCGGGCATTAGGTCGCGGCCCAGGCCGCGCGGGGAGGGGGCTGGAGGCCGGCGAAAACCTCGATCCTGGTATTCCCGCCCGCCACGGTCGCGGCGCGCGCGATCGGGTCTATGTTGGGTGAAAGCCCGAGGCACGCGATCCCGCCGCGCTCCGGCCGAGAAGGTACTTCCATTGAGCCAGTCCACCCTCGCGGCGACCCAGCCGGCCGCGATCGCCCAAGCCGTCGCGTTCCCGGTCCTCGGCGCGATCAGCCTCTGCCATCTGCTCAACGACATGATGCAGTCGCTGCTGCCGGCGATCTATCCGATGCTGAAGGGCGGGTTCGATCTCAGCTTCGGCCAGATCGGCCTGCTGACCTTGACGTACCAGAGCGCGGCCTCGCTGCTGCAGCCGTTGATCGGGCTCTATACCGATCGCCGCCCGAAACCCTATTCGCTGCCCTTCGGCATGGGCTTCACCCTGACCGGCCTGCTGATCCTGGCGCGCGCGGACAGCTTCGCCTGGCTGATCGTGGGGGCGGCGATGCTTGGGATCGGCTCCTCGATCTTCCATCCGGAATCCTCGCGCATCGCCCGGCTCGCATCGGGCGGGCGGCACGGGCTCGCGCAATCGGTGTTCCAGGTGGGGGGCACGTTCGGCCAGTCGCTCGGCCCGCTGCTCGCGGCGTTCGTCATCCTGCCGCATGGACGCGCCAGCCTCGCCTGGTTCGCGCTGGCCGCGCTGGGGGGCATGGCGATCCTGACCGCGCTCGGGCGGTGGTACCAGACCCGCGGACGGACGCGCACGCCGGCGCGCAGCGCGGCAGGGCGGGTCTCCGCGCTGCCGCGCCGGCAGGTGAGCCGGGCGATGGCGGTGCTGCTGACCCTGATGTTCTCGAAATTCTTCTACCTGGCCAGCATCAACAGCTACTACATCTTCTACCTGATGGATCATTTCCATCTGACCACGCAGGACGCGCAGATCTGCCTGTTCGTGTTTCTCGCCGCCTCGGCGGTCGGTATCATCGTCGGCGGGCCGATCGGCGACCGGTTCGGGCGGCGGCGGGTGATCTGGGGCTCCATCCTGGGCGTGCTGCCGTTTACCCTGGTGCTGCCCTATGTCGGACTCGCGGCCACGATCGGGCTCAGCGTGGTGATCGGGCTCGTGCTGTCCTCGGCCTTCTCGGCGATCGTGGTCTATGCGCAGGAGCTGATGCCCGGCCGGGTCGGGATGGTGTCGGGGATGTTCTTCGGCTTCGCCTTTGGGATGGCGGGGCTGGGCGCGGCGGTGCTGGGCGCGGTGGCGGACTGGACCAGCATCGAGTTCGTCTATCGGGTCTGCGCGTTCCTGCCGGTGCTCGGGATGCTGACGGCGCTGCTGCCGGATATCGAGGCGCGGCGGCGGGTTGCCTGACGCCGCCGGGCGTCGGGCCTATGCGCCGGCCAGGACCTTGTAGAACATCGTCGTCGCCGCCAGCCGCCCGTCCGGGGTGAAGGCGTGGTCCGGCACGGAGCCGATCGTGATCCACCCGCGGCTGCGATAGAGCATCTCGCCCGCGCTGCCCGCCTCGGTATCCAGCAGCAGCAAGCGCCGCCCGGCCGCCAACGCGGCGTCCTCCGCCGCGCCGAGCAGGCGGCGGCCGATCCCCCGCCGGCGCCGCGCCGAATGGACCAGCATCTTGCCGAGCTCGGCCCGATGCGGCGCGTTCGGCTGCTGCGCGAAGCTCAGCACGACGCAGCCCACCAGCTCCGACCCCGCTTCGGCCACCAGCAGATGCCGCGCGCCGGCCGCGATCCCCGGGACCTGGCCGTCCCAGAAATCCCGCGCCGCCGCCGCGGTGAACCCGGCCATGAAATTGACCGAGGCGCCATGCGCGACCGCATCGACCAGAAGGGCGGCCAGCGCGTCGCGCGCCGCGACGGCCTCGGCGGCACCCAACATGCGGATCGTGACGGGTGGGTTTGCGGGATCGGTCATGGCGTGCGCGCACGATGGCTGACGATCACGGCGTAGCGGACGGGATCGGCGGAGGGGTTGCGGAAGCGGATCGGCCGGTCGAGGCCGGTGCGCAGGCAATCGCCCGTCTCCAGGCGGATCGGCGCCGCGCCCATTGTCACCTCCAGGTGGCCGGCGAGGATCCAGATCTGCTGATCGGCCTCCGGCAGGCGCTGCGGCGCGAAGGCGACATCGCCGCTCGGGGGGAAGATGATTTCCACGATATCGACGGAAACCCCGGGGCCGGGCGGCGAGACGGCGCGGCGGAGATAGCCGCTGGCCGGATCGCGCCAGAGCGGCTGATCGGCGTGGCGGGCGAGCGGCGTAGGCGGGGTGTCGGCCCCGGCGAACAGGGCGGAGAGCGTGACGCCGAGGCCGCCGCAGATCCGGTTCAGAAGCTGCGCGGTAGGGCTGGATTCCCCGCGCTCGATCCGCGAGAGCATGGCCCGGCTCACGCCCGCGCGCCGGGCGAGGGCATCGAGGGTCAGGCCCTGCGCGGCGCGGAGGGTGTGGATTCGCGTGCCGAGGAGAGTGTCGATCGGGGGAGAATCGGCTGGCATCCGGAGAGGATGCGATTCTATGATAATGGAGTCAATCGGCAAGCGAACCGGCGCCCGAGACGTCGCGCGCCTGACCGAACCGCCGCGCCGAACGCTCGCCGGTTTGGCACCCCCGCGGATCCCGCCCTATCGTGGCGCAAAGCCCGCCCCAGGAGGCCGGCCCGAGGAAGGATCGTCCGCATGTCCCGCACCGTCGCCCGCCTGCTCGCCGAAAGCCTCAACGCCCACGACATCGACCGCATCTTCTGCGTCCCCGGCGAGAGCTATATCGGTCTCACCAACGCGCTGAGCGACATGAACGCGATCCAGGTCATCGTCTGCCGCCACGAGGCGGGCGCGGCCTTCATGGCGGTCGCCGACGGCAGGCTGCGCCCGCGCGCCGGCGTGGCGATGGTCTCGCGCGGCCCGGGTCTGTCCAACGCCATGGTCGCGCTGCACACCGCCTATCACGACGCGACGCCGCTGGTGGTGCTGGTGGGCCAGGTCGAACGCGCCGATTTCGGCCGCCAGGCCTTGCAGGAGCAGAATTATTCCAAGCTGCTCGCCGACATCACCAAGCAGGTGATCGAGGTGAACCAACCCGACCAGGCCTCCGAAGCGCTGGCCCGCGCCTTTCATCTGGCGGAATCGGGCACGCAAGGCCCGGTCGCGGTGATCCTGCCCGAGGATATCTTCGACGACACGACCGACGCGCCGCTCGACGCGCCGCGCCCGCGCGCGCTGTCCGGTCCGCGCGGCCAGGACCTCGATCGGCTGGCGGCGATGCTCGCCGCCGCGGAACGCCCGCTGATCCTGGTGGGCGGCGCGATGGCCGACGACGCCGTGCACGATCCCGCCGTCACCGACGATCTCCGTCGCCTGGCCGAGGCATGGGTGCTGCCGGTCTCCCCCACCCATCGCCGCCCGCAGCTCTTCGACGCGCGCCATCCGAACTATGGCGGCTACATGGGCATCCGCGTGCCGCCGAAGCTGATGGGCGAGATGCAGAAGGCCGACCTGATGGTGGCGCTGGGCGAGCGCATGACCGACACGGTCAGCCAATCCTACCGCTTCCCCAGGGCGCCGCAGCCGCAACTGCCCTTCGTCCATGTCTGGCCGGACGCGGGCGAGATCGGCCGGGTCTGGCACGCGGAGCTCGGCCTCGCCTGCCCGCCGATCGAGGTGGTGCGCGCGCTGCTGGCGCGCGGCGCCCCGGCGGGGGCGGAGAAGCGCCGCCCCTGGGTCGCCGGGCTGCACGCGATCCATCGGGAATTGCTGGAACCGGTCTGGGATCCCGCGCCGGACGGGGTGAATTTCGCCGCGATCGTCTGCGCGGTGAACCGCCATCTGGCGCCGGATGCCACCGTCACGTCGGATGCCGGCAATTTCGGCTCCTTCATCCACCGCTACCTGGAGTTCAAGCCGGGGCAGATGTTCCTGTCGTCCGTGGTGGGCGCGATGGGATCGGGGATGCCGATGGCGGTCGCCGCGGCGCTGCGCCGGCCGCACACGCAAGTGGTGGCGTTCCTCGGCGATGGCGGGGCGCTGATGATGGGCAACGAGATCGCGACCGCGTGCCAGTATGGCGTCAATCCGATCATGATCATCTCCGATAACGGCATGTACGGCACGATCGGGATGCACACCCATATGCGCTATCCGGGCCGGCCCTTCATGAGCACGATGCGTCTGACCAACCCCGATTTCGCCGCCTGGGGCCGCAGCTTCGGCGCCGAGGGCATCACCATCCGCGACGAATCGGAGGCTGCCGACGCGATCGCGCGCGCGTTCGCCGTGAAGACGAAGCCCGTGGTGGTGCACTGCCTGACCTCGGCGCTGCAAATGAGCGCCTGGCGTCGCTACGATCGCGGCGAACGCCTGCCGTGAGCGATCTCGTCGCGTTCCGCGCCGCGCCGGCGCCGCCCGAGGGCGCGTCGGGCGCGCTCGCGGCCCTGTGGTGGGAGGCGCGCGGCGAGTGGGCGCGCG
>JAKAZN010000190.1 GCA_021815835.1 Pseudomonadota bacterium | reverse complement strand
TGGCGATCGATTTCAATATCCGCCGCGGGGTGACCGTCACGGCCAACACGGCGGAGGACGCAGCCCTTGCCGCCGCCGCCGCCGCCGAGGCCGGCCTGCCGGTCCGGCGCGATCTGCCCCCGGCGATGACCGGGGAGGATTTCGGCTGGTACCTGCAACAGCGCCCCGGCGCCTTCGTCTGGATCGGCGCCGGCGACGGGCCGGGGCTGCATAATGCCGGCTACGACTACAACGACGCGATCCTGCCGGCAGCGTCAAGCTATCTGGCCGCCACCGCGCGCCGCGCGCTGGGCGGCTGACGGGGGGAGGCGCCATGATCGGCATCGATTGGGGCACAAGCCGTTTCCGTGCCTTTCGCCTCGCTGCGGACGGGGCGATCCGCGACCACAAATCCAGCGCGCGCGGCATCCTGGCGGTGCCGGACGGGCGCTTCGCCGACAGCCTGCGCGAGGAGATCGGCCCCTGGCTCGCCGCCGGGGAACGCCACGTGCTGATGTGCGGCATGGTGGGCAGCCGCCAGGGCTGGGTGGAGGCGCCGTACCTGCCGTGTCCCGCCGGGCCGGAGGAACTGGCCGCCGCGCTGGTGGACGTGCCGTTCGACTGGGCGGAGGTGAAGCTGGTGCCAGGCCTCGCCGGCGTGGATGCCGACGGGGTGGCCGAGGTGATGCGCGGGGAGGAAACCCAGCTCGCCGGCGCGCTGGCGCGGCTGGGCTCCGAGGTTGCCGCCGCGTGCCTGCCGGGGACGCATTCGAAATGGGCGCGGGTTGCGGCCGGGCGCATCACGGGATTTGCCACGCATATGACGGGCGAGGCGTTTGCCGCGCTGCGCGGGCACACGATCCTGGGGCGGACCATGCAGGACGGGACGGCGACGGTGCCGGCGGCGTTCGATCGCGGGGTGGCGCGCGCGGCGCGGCCGGGCGGGCTGCTGCACCATCTGTTCGGGGTGCGGGCCGAGGCGCTGGCGGGACAGCTCGCGCCCGGGGACGGCGCCTCCTATCTCTCGGGGCTGCTGATCGGCCATGAGGTGAAGGCGGCGCTGGCGGATGTGGCGGCAGGCTCGGTGGTGCCGGTGATCGGGGCGCCGGAGCTGACCGCGCTTTATGCCCGCGCGATCGAGGCGGGGGGCGGGATCGCCGAGCGCATCAACGGGGAGGCGGCGGCGCGGGGCCTGTCGCTGATCGGCGGACGGATCGGTTGGCGGTGACGGGGTTGCGCGCCTGGCTGTCGCGCTGCCCGCTGATCGCGATCCTGCGCGGGGTGGCGCCGGAGGAAGCGGGCGCGATCGCGGGCGCGCTGGAGGCGGCGGGGATTGCGATCGTGGAAGTGCCGCTCAATTCGCCGCGCCCGCTGGAAAGCATCGCGCTGCTCGCGCGCGATTTCGGCGCGCGGATGCTGGTGGGGGCGGGCACGGTGACGACCGTTTCGGAGGTCGCTTCGGTGGCCGAGGCCGGCGGGCGGCTGCTGGTCACGCCGCACGCGGACCCGTCCTTGGTGGTGGCGGCGAAGGCGCGCGGGATGATCGCGGTGCCCGGGTTCTTCACGCCGGCGGAGGCCTTCGCGCTGCTCGCGGCCGGGGCCGATGGGCTGAAATTATTTCCCGCCGAGGCGGCCAGCCCCGCGGTGCTGCGCGCGCTGCGCGCGGTGTTGCCGGACGGGACGATGGTGCTGCCGGTGGGCGGGATGGATGCGGGGTCGATCCCCTCCTGGCGGGCGGCGGGGGCGGCCGGGTTCGGGATCGGCTCGGCGATCTACCGGCCGGGGGACGAGGCGGCCACGGTCGGGGCGAAGGCACGGGGGTTGGTCGCGGCCCTGGGCTGAGCGGCGCGCGCGGAGCCTGGGGCGCGCCCCTTGGCGCACGTCGCGCGCCGGCGCATGAGACCGCGCATGTCCGATCCGACCCGTTCCTCCGCGCTCGCGCTGCTCGCCGCCGTGCTCGACCGCCGCCGTCCGCTGGAGGAGGCGCTGGACGCGCTGCCCCCGCTCGCGCCCCGCGATCGCGCCGCCGCGCATCGCTTGGCCGCCGCCGTGCTGCGCCGGACCGGCACGCTCGATGCGGTGCTGGAACCGTTTCTCCGCAAGGCGCCGCCGGCGGGTGTGCGCCAGATCCTGCGCCTCGGCGCCGCCGGGCTGCTGCTGCTGGACACGCCCGGCCACGCGGCGGTCGCGACCGCGGTGGCGCTGACGCGGGAGGCCGGGTTTGCGCCGTTTGCCGGGCTGGTGAACGCGGTGCTGCGCCGGCTGGCCGCCACGGGGGCGGAGGCGCTGGCGGGGTTGGACGGGCCGCGCCTGGATACGCCCGGCTGGCTCTGGACTTCCTGGGGCGCGCGGGCGCGGGCGATCGCGGAGGCCCATCTGCGCCCCGCCCCGCTCGATCTGACCTGGCGCGCGGGCACGGCGATCCCCGAGGGCGCGGTGGCGCTGCCCACGGGTTCCGTCCGGTTTCCGCCCGGGACGCGGGTCGGCGAAATCGACGCGTTTGCCGCCGGGGATGGCTGGGTGCAGGACGCCGCCGCGGCGTTGCCGGCACTGCTGCTGGCCGCCCGGCCGGGGGAGCGCGTGGCCGATCTCTGCGCCGCGCCGGGCGGCAAGACGGCGCAGCTCGCCGCGGCCGGCGCGGTTGTGACGGCGGTGGAGCGCGATCCCGCGCGGCTGGCGCGGCTGCGCGAGACGCTGGCGCGCACGCGGCTGGAGGCGGAGATGATCGCCGCGGATGCCACCGCCTGGCGCCCCGCGGCGCCGTTCGACGCGATCCTGCTGGATGCGCCGTGCAGCGCCACCGGCACGATCCGCCGCCACCCGGACGTGCCGCATCTGAAGCGCGCGCGCGATGTCATGGCGCTGACCGAGGCGCAGGATCGGCTGCTGGACGCGGCGCGGGCGATGCTGCGCCCGGGCGGGCGGCTGATCTACGCGGTGTGCTCGTTGCAACCGGAAGAAGGCGCGCCGCGGATCGACGCGGCGATCGGGCGCGGCGGATGGCGGGAAGACCCGTTCGCCCCCGGTGAGCTTGCCGCGTTGCCCGAGGGGCTGACGGCGGCCGGGCAGCTCCGGACCTTCCCCGATTTCTGGGCCGACCGGGGCGGAATGGACGGGTTCTTCGCCGCAAGGCTGGTGCGGACGGATTGACAGCGCGGCGTGGCTCGGCCTCCATTCCGTCCGGCCACCGCGCGCGAGGAAACGTCCGATGAAATCGATGTGGTTCCACCTGATGCCGTACACCGAGCTGCCGGCGGATTTCAAGGAGAAGCATCCCTCCGTCTGGGTCGATATCCATTCCTCGCTGTTCGATCCCGCCCGCGCGCATCTGATGTACAACGATTTCATGGACGAGCTCGAATACGCCGCCGATTGCGGCTACGACGCGATCTGCGTCAACGAGCATCACTCCAATGGCTACGGCCTGATGCCGTCGCCTAATCTGATCGCGGCTTCGCTCGCGCGGCGCACCAGCGGGGCCACCATCTGCGTGATGGGCAATTCGATCGCGCTGCAGAACCCGCCGACGCGCGTGGCCGAGGAATTCGCCATGCTGGACGTCATCTCCGGCGGGCGGCTGATCTGCGGTTTTCCGGTCGGCACGCCGATGGATGATTGCTTCGCCTACGGCCAGAATCCGTCCCTGCTGCGCGCGCGCTATCTGGAAGCGCACGACCTGATCCTGCGTGCCTGGACCGAGACCGAGACCTTCGCCTTCAACGGCCGCTACAACCAGCAGCGCTACGTCAATATCTGGCCGCGGCCGATCCAGCGCCCGCATCCGCCGATCTGGATCCCCGGCGGCGGGTCGGTGGAGACGTGGCAGTGGTGCGCGCAGATGGATTACGTCTATTCGTACCTGTCCTATTACGGCTACAAGATGGGCAAATCCACGATGGACGGGTTCTGGGCCGAAATGGACCGGCTCGGCAAGGATCGCAATCCGTACCGCGCCGGCTTCGCCCAGACCGTTGCGGTGGCCGAATCCCGCGACCAGGCGATCGAGCTCTACACCGAAGCCGCCGAGTATTTCTTCGGCCGCTGCCTGCACATCGATCCGCGCTTCGCCGCGCCGCCGGGCTACACGACCGAGGCGACGATCCGCATGGGGATGCAAAGCCAGGTCGGCCGCGCCGCCGCCGCCGCCGTGCAGCGGCCCACCACGATGGAGGAGCTGGTCGCCGCCGGCTATCTGGTGATCGGCTCGCCCAAGGACGTGACCGAGCAGCTGCACGAGCTTGCCACCACGCTCCATGTCGGGCATCTGATGCTGCTGCTGCAATTCGGCAACATGAACAAGGCGCTGACGAAGTACAACACGAAGCTGTATGCCGAACAGGTGATGCCGAAGCTGCGGCCGCTGTTCGCGGAATGGGAGGATCGCTGGTGGCCGAAGCCGATGGCGGCCGCCGAGCGTGCCTCCCTGCCGGCCTTCACCCCCGATCGCATCGCCGCGGAGTAATCGCATCATGGATATCCGCCCGTTGGGCCGCACCGGCCTGCATGTTTCCGTCCTTGGCTTCGGCTGCGGTGCTGTCGGCGGGCTGATGGTCCGCGGCGCGCCGGCCGACCGCGAGCGCGCGGTGGCAATGGCGCTCGATGCCGGCGTGACCTATTTCGATACGGCGCCGCAATATGGGGACGGCTTGTCGGAAACCCATCTCGGCCAGGTGCTGGCCAGGCTGAAACCCGATGTGCGGGTGGGCACGAAGGTCCGGATTCCCGATGGCGCGAAGGACGATATCGGCGGCGCCATCGCCGCGTCCATGGAAGCGAGCCTGCGCCGGCTCGGGCGCGATCATGTCGATCTGATCCAGCTGCATAATCCGATCACCGAAGCCGACGAACCAGGCGCCTTGCCGGTGGCGCGGGTGATGGGCGAGGTGATCCCCGCGTTCGAACGGCTGGTCGCGGAAGGCAAGACGCGCTTCTTCGGCATCACCGCGATCGGCGAGACGCCTGCGGTGCTGCGGGTGGTCGATTCGGGGCGGATGGCGACGGGGCAGGTGAGCTACAACCTGCTGAACCCTTCCGCCGGCGCGGCGATGCCGGCGGGCTATCCGGCGCAGGATTACGCCCGGTTGCTGGAC
>JAKAZN010000189.1 GCA_021815835.1 Pseudomonadota bacterium | reverse complement strand
CGCGTCAACCCCAGGGGGGGCAACCCCAGCGGGATCAACGCCGGTGCGCGCGATAGATCGCCTGCTCGAACGCGCCCAGCAGCCGCAGCACCGCCGCATCCCCGAACGGCAGCACCTGCGTCATCAGCAGCCCGGCGATTCCGGATGTCGGATCGATCCAGAAATAGGTATTGTTGAGGCCCGCCCAGGCAAGGCTGCCCGCCGCGCGCCCGCCGGGCACATCCTGCGTGTTGATGAGGAAGCTCAGCCCCCATTTCTTGTCCATGCCGGGGAAGGCCTCGAAATCGTTCGACATCGCCGGAAGCACGCTGCGCATCACTTGCACGTTCAGCGCGCCGATATGGTTCTGCCCCATCAGCGCGACGGTCTCAGGCGCGAGCACCCGCGCGCCCTCGAGCGCGCCGCCGTTCAGCATCATGCGCAGGAAGCGCAGATAGTCGTGCGGCGTGGAGGCAAGCCCGCCGCCGCCGGGATAGAATTCGCGTGGCGGATTGAGCGCGGCCTGCAACGGCACCAGCCCGCCATCCTTGCGCGCGTGCACGCTGGCCAGGCGCGCGGCCATGTCGGGGCGGATCACGAAGCCGGAATCGGTCATGCCCAGGGGGCCGAAGATGTGGCGCTGGAAATAGGTTTCGAGATCGAGGCCGCTCGCCTTCTCCACCATCCGTCCGGCCCAGTCGATATTGATGCCGTATTGCCATTCCGTCCCCGGATCGGAGCTGAGCGGCATCCCGAGCGCGGCCAGCCGGCCGGTGCGCGCGGGCGGCACCTCGCGCACCCGGGCGTATCTGTTGAGATCGGCGTTCCAGGTGTCGTAGCCGAACCCGGCGGTATGGGTGAGCAGGCGGCGCAGGGTGATGGGCGTGCGGGCGGGGCGGAGGCGGGGCTGGCCGGCGGCATCGAACCCCTCCAGGACCTGCGGCGCGGCAAGCTCGGGCAGGGTCTCCCCGGCCGGGGCATCGAGCGCGAGCTTGCCCTGCTCCACCATCTGCATCGCCGCGGTGGCGGTGATCGCCTTGGTCATCGAGGCGATGCGGAACACCGTGTCCATGCCCATCGGCGCCCCATCCGGTACGGCGCCGCTGCCGGCGGCGAATGCGTGGATCGTGCCGCTTGCGGTGGTGGCGGCGGCGACGATTCCGGGGATCTCGCCCGCGGTCACGGCGTCGCGCAGGGTTTCGTCGATCGCGGTCATGGCGGTGGCGTTCCTTCCGTGTTCGGGACCGAGCATAAAGCCCCCGGCGTGACCCGGCTACGGCATGGCGAGGGCGTGGAACTCCGCCTCGGTCAGCACCCGCACGCCGAGCTCCGCGGCCTTGCGCGCCTTCGATCCCGCATCCGCGCCGGCGACGACGAAATCGGTCCTCTTCGAAACCGAATCGGTGACCTTCGCGCCCAGCGCCTCGGCCCGCGCCTTGGCTTCCGGCCGCGTCATGGTTTCCAATGTGCCGGTGAACACGAGCGTCTTGCCGGCGAGCGCGCCGGACGCGGTTTCTCCGGCCGCCGGCACGATGGTCAGCATCCCCGCCAGGGTATCGAGCGTTTCCAGGTTGCGCGGCTCGCTGAAGAACTCCACCAGTTCCTCCGCGATCGCCGGGCCGATGCCGAGAATGCCGCCCAGCGCCTCGCGCGCCTCCGAGCCGATGATCCGTGCCGCCAGCATCCCCGTGCGCCATTCCGCGAAGCTGCCGTAATGGCGGGCGAGCAGGCGCGCGTTGCGTTCGCCGATGCGGCGGATCCCCAGCGCGTAGATGAAACGATCGAGCGGGATCGTGCGCCGCGCGGCGATCGCGCGCGAAAGGTTGCGCGCCGACAATTCCCCCCAGCCCTCGCGCGCGGCGATTTCCGGCTCGCGTTCCGCCAGGCGGAAGATGTCGGCAGGGCCGGAGAGCCAGCCTTGCTGGTGGAACTCGGTCACGGTCTTCTCGCCCATCCCCTCGATATCGAACGCGGCGCGGGAGGCGAAATGGATCAGTCGCTCCACCACCTGGGCGGGACAGATCAGGCCGCCGGTGCAGCGGCGCACCGCCTCGCCCGGCGGGCGCGGGGCGAGGCTGCCGCAGACCGGGCAATGGTCCGGAAAGACGAAGGGCACCGCGTCCGCCGGGCGCCGTTCCGCCACCACCGACAGGATCTGCGGGATCACGTCCCCGGCGCGCTGGATGGTGACGGTGTCGCCGACGCGGATGTCCTTGCGCGCGATCTCGTCCTCGTTATGTAACGAGGCGCGCGCCACCAGCACGCCGCCCACGTTCACGGGCTCGAGCTCCGCCACGGGGGTCAGCGCGCCGGTGCGCCCGACCTGGATGCGGATCGCGCGCAAGGTGGTTTGCGCCTGCGCGGCGGGGAATTTCCAGGCCACCGCCCAGCGCGGCGCGCGGCCGACGAAGCCCAGGCGTTGTTGCAGGGTCAGATCGTCCAGCTTGTAAACCACGCCGTCGATATCGTAGGGCAGGCCGGCGCGGGCGATGTCCATCTCGGCCTGGAACGCGGCGGCCTCGGTCTCATCGGCGAGCAGACGGTTGCGCGGATTGACGGCGAAACCCCAGTCCCGCAGCCGGTCCAGATAGGCGGCATGGGTCGCGGCCGGCGCCTCGGTGGCCTCGCCCATGGCGTAGGCGAACATCGACAGCGGCCGGGTCGCGGTAATCGCGGGGTCGAGCTGGCGCAGCCCGCCGGCGGCGGCGTTGCGGGGGTTGGCGAACACCTTCTCGCCCGCTTCCTCCTGCGCTTCATTGAGCTTCAGGAAGTCGGCCTTGGCGATGAACACTTCGCCGCGGATCTCGATCCGCGCCGGCGCGTGCCCGCGCAGGCGTTGGGGGATGGCGGCGATAGTGCGGAGATTGGCGGTCACGTCCTCGCCCTCCGTCCCGTCGCCGCGCGTGGCGCCCTGGACGAAGCGGCCATGGTCGTAGGTGAGGTTGATGGACAGGCCGTCGATCTTGGGTTCGCCCACGAAGCGCAGCGCGGCGGCGGGATCGAGGCCGAGGAAGCGGCGGATGCGGGCGCAGAACTCGGCGAATCCGGTGGCGTCGAAGACGTTATCCAGCGAGAGCATCGGCTGCGCGTGGCGCAGCTTGGCGAACCCGCTCTCGGGTGCCGCGCCGACCCGGGCGGACGGGCTGTCGGGGCGGACCAGGTGGGGAAACCGCGCCTCGATCGCGGCGTTGCGGGCACGCAGCGCGTCGTATTCCGCATCCGTGATCTCGGGCGCGTCGTGCTGGTGGTAGGCGCGGTCGTGATGGGCGATGAGCGCGGCGAGCCGGGCGAGCTCGGCCGCGGCTTCGGCTTCGGGGAGCAGGGCGGGATCGGACGGGGCGGTCATGCCGGCAGTATGCCGCGACGGGGGGGACGGGGGAAACCGGGCGCGGAACCTTCCGCGCCGGCGAGTCGGCCTGATATGGACCGCGCAAGCCGCAGGACCCGCCGATGCCACCCTCGCCCGCTGCCGCCATGCGCCAGAGACAGCCGCCGTCGCTGCCGCTGTTTCGCGCGCCCGTGGCGGATGTCGGCGATTTCCTCGATCGGGTCCGTGCCTTCGCCGATTTCGGCCGCCCGACAGAGCTGGCCGCGCACGACGGCATCCCTTATTTCATCAACGAATTCTGGACCTCCGCCCAACGCCAGGCGCACGCGCTCCACGAGGTCAGCTACCGCGCCTGCTTCAAACCGCAGCTTCCGGCCTTCTTCGTCGCCAGTCTGACTGCGCCGGGCGAGAGAGTGCACGACCCGTTCATGGGCCGCGGCACCACGCCGATCCAGGCCGCGCTGATGGGCCGCCATCCGGTCGGCAACGACATCAATCCGCTCGCGGTCCTGCTCACCCGCCCGCGCCTGCGTCCGCCGGCGCCGGCGGCGATCGCCCGCCGGCTGGACGAAATCCCGTGGGATGGCGTCATGCCGGACCGCGACGATCTGCTGGCGTTCTACCATCCCGCCACGCTGACCCAACTGGCCGCACTGCGCGCCTGGCTTGCCCGGCGCTGCCCGATCGCGGAGGCCGATCCCGATCCGGTCGATGACTGGATTCGCATGGTCGCGCTGAACCGCCTTTCGGGGCATTCCCCCGGCTTCTTCTCGGTCCGTACCATGCCGCCGAACCAGGCGGTCTCGCTCGCCGCGCAGCGCAGGATGAACGCGAAATCGGGCGCGGTGCCGCCGCGGCGCGACGTGGCGGCGCTGATCCTGCGCAAATCGCGCCGTCTGCTGGCGGATGGCGTGCCGCCGCCCGTTCCCGCCTTGCTCCATGTCGGCCCGGCCGAGGCGACGGGCGCGATCGCGGATGGATCGGTGGCGCTGGTCGTCACCTCGCCTCCGTTCCTCGATGTGGTCCAGTACGCCGACGACAACTGGCTGCGCTGCTGGTTCGCCGGCATCGACCCCGCGGCGATCGCCATCGCCATGCACCGCACCGAGGCCGCGTGGCGGGACATGGTCCGCGCGGTGCTGGCCGAGCAGGCGCGCATCCTGCGCCCCGGCGGGCATGTGGCCTTCGAGGTCGGCGAGGTCCGCCGCGGCACGGTTTTGCTGGAACGCGCCGTCTGGCAGGCAGCGTCGGGCCTGCCATTCGACCGGCTCGGCGTCATCGTCAATCGCCAGGATTTCACCAAGACCGCGCAATGCTGGGGGGTGGCGAACAATCGCGCCGGGACCAACACCAACCGGATCGTTCTGCTGCGCCGGCGGTAGCGCGCCCCCTATCCCCAACCCCCGGCCGATGATATCCACACCGGCAAGGCGCCGGCCAACGGACGCCGCGGAGGAGGAAGAACGGCGTGGACCTGTCGCTGGGTTTGTTCGGCAACGCCATCGTCTCGGGCGTGCTGCTGGGCGGTTTCTACGCCGCCGTCACGATCGGGATCTCGATCTCCTTCGGGATGCTGGATATCGCCAATATCGCCCATCCCGCCTTCATCATCCTCGGCTCCTATTGCGCCTACGCGGCCAACACGAGCCTGGGCGTCGATCCGATCCTGGCGTCCATCGTGCTTACCCCGGCTTTCTACCTGCTCGGCGCCGGGATCTATGAGGTCTACCATCACGCCTTCGAACGACGCGGCGATGCCAGCCTGCGTGGCCTCGCTTT
>JAKAZN010000188.1 GCA_021815835.1 Pseudomonadota bacterium | reverse complement strand
GCACGCGGCCATTGAGCTCGGCCGCGTAGCGCATCATTGCGCTGGCAACGGTGGCGGCCGACGGCGCGGCGGGCACCGGGGCGGGCGGTGGCGGCGGCGGGCGGGTGATATGCGGACGCGGCGGCGTGGGGCGCGGACGCGGGCGCGGGCGCGGCGGCGGCGGCGCCTTGGGCGGCGGCGGGAGCGGAGGTGGCGGCGGCGGCGGCTTGGGCGGCGGCGGCTTCGGCTTGGGCGGCGGTGGTGGCGGCTTGGGTTTGGGCGGCGGTGGCTTTGGGGCCGGCGGTTTCGGCTTGGGCTTCGGGGCCAGCATCGTCAGCCGGACCCGGGTGGGATGCGGCGCGACCACCGCGCCGGGTTGCGCGGCGAAGCGGATCACCGCGGCGCCGAGCGCGACCTCCACCGCCAGCGCGGCCAGGATCGCCGGCAGGCGGTTCTGCCGGGGCGGAAGCGCCGGCGGGAGGCCAAGCTCGGAGGCGGGTTTTCCCCCGCTGGGCAGGCTGCGACGGGACACGGGGCTCAGGGCTTCGGCGCGGGTGCGGACGTGGTAGTCGGCGCGGGTGCGGCGGCCGAGGTGGGTGCGGGCGGCGGCGTGGTGGGCGCAGCGGCCTGTGCCGGGACCGCCGAAGCCGCCGCGGCGGGCACAAGATGGGCCGCCACGCCGATATCGCTCACGCCGGCGGCGCGGGCGGCATCCATCACCGTGATGAAGTGCTGGAACGCGACCTTGCGGTCCGCCGCGATCGTCACCGCGGTCTTCGCCGGATCGCCGTCGGCGGCCAGCAGCGCGGTCAGGCCAGCGGCGTCCAGGACCGCGCCCTTCACCCGGATGGTGCCATCGGAGAGCAGGTTCACGGTCACCTTCGGATGCGGCAGATGCTGCGCCTGGCTCGATTGCGGCAGCTGCATGTTCACCCCCGCATCGGGGATCATCTGCAAGGTGACGATGATGAAGAACACCAGCAGGAACAGCATCACGTCGATCATCGGGATGATCTCGATGCGCCCCTTGCGGGGTTCGAAATAGCGCATCCGCATGGGCCTACTCCCCGGCGGCGACGGCGTGCAGCGACCTTGCCGGTCCCTGGGCCGGTCCCTGGGCGAGTCCCTGGGCGGGTCCCGGGGCGGTGCCGCGGGCCGGGGCCGGCGCGGCGGTGCGGTTCAGCAGCATGGTCTTCAGCGTGTCGAGCTGCAGCACCACCAGCCGCACCCGATTCGACAGCCCGTTGAATGCGACCAATCCGACCAGCGCGATGAAGATACCGGCCGCGGTCGCGAGCAGCGCGTCCGCCACACCTCCGGTGATCGCCGTCGGCGCGTGCCCCGGCGTCGCCAGGATGGCGAAGGCATGGAACATCCCGAGGATGGTGCCGAACAGCCCTAGCAGCGGGGAGAGCGTGACGATCGTGTCCAGCACCCAGAGCCCGCTGTCGATGCGCGGCGCCAGGACCATGATCGTCTCGTCGAGCCGGCCGGCCAGCGCCTCATCCGGCAGGCCGAGGAACTGGCGCGCGGTGGCCAGCATGGACGCCTCCGGCAGCTTGCCGGCCTCGGTCATCAGCGCGGCGAGTTCGCCCTCGCCCAGGGATTCATGTTCGGCCACCCGGCGGACCAGGCGATCGCCGGCGAGGATGGTACGGCGGAGGAACCAGAACCGGTCGAACATGACCGCCAGCGCCACCAGCAGCAGCAGGGCCAGGACGTAGAGCACCCCATCCGAATAATTGGCGAGATGGATGATGTAGGCGAGGCGCATCTTCAGTGACTCCGCGACGAGGGGCGACCGGGCAGGCCTAGCGCCCCCACCGGCCCGTGTGTGTGAAGGATCGATGTCAGTCGAGGGGTCAGAAATGCGCGGTCAGGGTGACGAAGAACTGCCGGGGCGCGCCCGGGTCGGCGAGCACCGCGCCGGCGCTGTTGCCCCCGAAATAGCCACCGCTTGAGATGTACTGGATCGGATTGTACTGGGTGCCAAGCACGTTATCGACCGAGAAGGCCAGGTTCACCGCCTTGATCGCGGCGGCCGGGCCCAGATGGACGGGGATGCGGAAATTCACCCCGATATTGACCACGTTGTAGCCGGCCATCGTCTGCTTCGTCGGCGCGCCGGTCACGTTGCTGAACATATCCTGCTGTCCGACGTACTGGTCGATGACGTCGGGCGAGATCAGCACGCCATGGAACAAGGTCCGGTAGAAGACCCCGGCGGTAAAGATCAAATGCGGGGCGTAGGAGACCGGCACGTTGTAGAGGGTCGGCGCGCCGGACGGGGTATAGGACGTGAAGTTGGAGTCATTCAATCCAACATTCCCGAACAGATGCCAGTGGAAGTTCGGATCGTCCGAGATCGTGATGTTCGACCCCAACAGGGTGGCGTTGGCAGCGGCGAATTTCGTCAGCGTGATATTGCTGAGATAGGTGGCGATGGTCTCGTGCGACAGATCGTCGTGGTAGAAATTCACGTTCAGGACGAAGTTGTTCAGGATGCCGTAGTGCTTCACCAGGAAGCGGATGCCCGCCTCGTAGTCCACCGACTTGACCGGCTGGACGGTGGAGATATCCACCGGGGATTGCTGGTTGGCGCCAAAGGCGTTGTCTGTCTGGTTCTGGTAGGACACCGCGTAGGAGCCATAAACGGTCGCCCACGGCAGCACCCGATAGCTGGCGCCGACCGACGGTTCGAGCTCGGTGAATGTCTTCGAGAGGTCGGGTGCCAGGACGACATTGTTCGCCGCTCCCTGGCTCAGCGCCGCGTTGTTGAACTGGGTCTGGAACTCGACCTCGTTCAGCCCGGGCGTGATGTGCAGGCCGCGGATCGGTGTGATCGTGTCCTGCAGGAACGCCGAAAGATAGGTGTTGTTGAGCGAGAAGCTCTGGTACTGCGACGGCGCGCTGACCGGGACGCCGAGGGTGTCGTTGAAGCCGGCGTAGGGCGAGTTGTAATGCTGAACGATGAAATCGCCTCCCAGCTTGACCAGGTTGTACGGAAGCTTCCAGGCCAGGTAGGCACGATCGCCGTAGGTATTGCTGGTGGGGGTGTACCATTCCGAGTTCGAGGTGGACGGGGCGGTGACCGCGCTGAAATTGTTGATTCGGTAATGGATGCGATGGCCGTAGCGGAACCAGATCTTGTTATGCAAGGTGACCGAGCTGGACAGATCGAGCCGCAGCTTCGAATACAGAAGGTAATCCTGTACGGTCAGTCGCTTGAACCAGACCGATTTGTCGAGCGAAGAATAGAACCCGGAGGTCGGCTGACTGTAGAGCGGACCGGCGACATTCAGACCCTGCGTGGTGATCCCCGCGATCGGCGCGGTGGGGATGAAATTTGGCCGGTATTCGACGTTGTTGTCGTAATACCCGCCAAAGCTGATGCTGCCGTTGCTGAGGGTCTTGACCACCTTGCCGAAGAAGGCGTCCGAATGCGACGGCGCGTTGAAACCACCTGTGCGGAACGTGTCGTTGCGGGTGTAGCCGCCGGCCAGAACCGCGCTCCAGCCGTGATAGAGTCCGGTCTCAAGGTCGAAATGGGTGCCCAGGGTCGCGTTGCTGCCGAACACGCCGCCGATGCTGCCGCCCGGCTTCGCGGTCGGCTGCACGGGGATAAAATCGATCGTGCCGCCGATGCTGTCGAACCACCGCGTGTCCGGATTGCCCGGCCCGTAGATCAGGTTCACGCCGTGCAACATCTGCGGAATCGGGATCTCGTTGGAATCCCATTGTCCGTTATGGGAGATCAGGTTGTTCATCGGAATGCCGTCGAACAACGCGGTGAGCCCGTTGCGCTCGGCATCGCCATTGACCGAGGACCAGCCGAGCTTCACGCCGCGCACCGCGACCTCATACCGCGCCGTGCCGGAATTGCCGCCGTAGGAGCGGACCGCGACGCCCGGGTTGATCGACAGGATCTGTGCCGTCCCGGCCGCGGGTCCGGCCGCGCGGATCTGCCGCTTGCCGAGCACCACCTCCGATTGCGTGGCGTGAAAGATCTTCTTCTTCGTCAGTTTCCCGTCAGTTTTCTGTAGCGTCCGGGCGGCGGCCGTCTGCGGCGCGCCGACGGCGCTGACCTCACCGGCATTCACCGTCGTTTGGGCCCGCGCGGGAGCGGCAAATGCGAGCAGGCTGACGGAACCCAGCAGGACGGACGCGAAGGCGCCCACGGTGCGGCGCGATCCGACAATGCGTCGATCGCCCGGCCGCGCACCATCGGCCAAATAGTCCGGACCACAATTCATTGCGATATCGACCCTGTTCTGTTATCGGTCCGTATTTGGCGGACGGGCGGGTCTTAGGGGGCAGGAGGCATCCTGCATAGTGACAATTCGATGGTCGTTCGATGACGGATGTTGTTCGTTGCGAGTTCGGATGGTTTGAAAAATGGCAAGCCAGGCCGCCAAGTCCGCAATCGGGCACCAGGAATCCGGCGGCTCGATCTCCGCGACGGCGCCGGAGGGAGGCGCCGCCTATCCTTCGTCCCGGAAAATCTCCGCCCCGCAGGCGGCCAGCTTCCGCTCCACCGCCTCATACCCCCGATCCAGGTGATAGACCCGGTTCACCACCGTCTCCCCCCGCGCCGCCAGGCCCGCCAGCACCAGCGACACCGAGGCCCGCAAATCCGTCGCCATCACCGGCGCGCCCGACAGGCCCGCCACCCCGCGCACGATCGCCGAGGCGCCATGGACGTTGATCCGCGCGCCCATCCGGTTCAGTTCCGGAACATGCATGAAGCGGTTCTCGAAGATCGTCTCCGTCACCATCGCCGCCCCCTCCGCCACCGCCATCAGCGCCATGAATTGCGCCTGCATGTCGGTGGGGAACCCGGGATACGGCTCGGTCATCGCATCGACCCCGTGCAGCCCGTTCGCCCGGCGCACCAGCAGCGCATCCGGCTGCTCCTCGATCTCCACCCCCGCCTCCCGCAACACCCGCGTCAACGCGCCCAGATGCTCGGCCCGCGCGCCCACCAGCCGCACCCAGCCGCCGGTGATCGCCGCCGCGCAGGCATAGGTCCCGGTCTCGATCCGGTCGGGCAGGATCGCATGGCGCGCGCCATGCAGCCGCGCCACCCCCTCGATCGTCAGCCGGTCGGTGCCGATCCCCTCGATCCGCGCGCCCATCGCCACCAGACACGCCGCC
>JAKAZN010000187.1 GCA_021815835.1 Pseudomonadota bacterium | reverse complement strand
CGGTCGCGATCGCCGGGCCGCGCGCGCCGGCGCGGCTGGCCGCCGCCTTCGCGCCGGGCCTCGGACTGCCTGCGGCGCCGGCGCCGCAGGTCGCGGCCTGGATCACCCCGCCCGCCTATACCGGGCTGGCGCCGATCGCGCTGGGGGGGGCGGGGGGCGGGGCGGGGGGCGCGCTGACCGTGCCGGAAGGCGCGCGGCTGCGCGTCGGGGTCTCGGGCGGGGCGGGCCGGATCCGGCTGCGCTTCGCGGGGCGGGCTCTGGCGGCGACCCCGCTCGGCCAGGATGGGCAGCAGGCGCGAATGGTGCTGCGCCGGAGCGGGCTTCTCACGATCGGCCGGGGTGGCACCGATCTCGGAGCGTGGCGGATCACGGTGGTGCCCGCGCGCCCGCCGGTGGTGGCGTGGGCCGGCGCGCCCGGCCCGTTGCGCGCCGATCCGCGCGCCATCGGACTGCCCTGGCGCACCCATGACGCCTACGGGGTGGTGGGATTGCAGGCGGAATTGCGTTTCTACGAACATCCCGGCGCGGCGCCGCGGCTGCTGCCGATCGCGCTGCCGCCACGCGCCGCCCCCCCGGCGACTGGTCATTCCAGGACCGGCGCCCCAGGCAATGGCGTCGTCCAGAGCGGGCTCGCGATCCGCGATCTGACCGCCGATCCCTGGGCCGGGCTGCGGGTGACGGCGCGGCTCGTCGCGCGCAATGGGGCGGGGCTGTCCGGCGTCTCCCCGCCGATCCGTTTGCGCCTGCCGGAGCGGAACTTCCGCAATCCGCTCGCCCGCGCAATCATCCGCATCCGCCGCGGCCTCAGCCTGCGCCCCGAGGATCGGGTCGCGGCGGCGGACGGCCTCGCGGCGCTGCGCGCGCCGGGGACGCGGTTCGGCAGCGCGTTCGGCGCCTGGCTGGAGCTTGGCCTCGATATCCGTCGCCTCGGCGCGCCACCCGCCGCGGACCAGGTCCCCGCCGTGCAGCGCAGCCTGTGGCGCGTGGCTGTCAGTCTGGAGGATCGCGCGCGCGATCCCACCGTCCGCGCGCTCGCCCGCGCCCGCCGCGCCGTGCGCGCCGCGCTGGATCGCGCCTTGCGTGACCCGAGCGCGACGAACCGCGCCGCCCTCGCCGCGCGCATCGCCACCCTGGAACGGCGCATCGCCGCAAGGCTGGCCCGGCTCGGCGCGGAATTGCGCCAGCACGGCCTGACCCCACCACAGGCCGAGGCGACGCGACAGGCCATCGACCAGGCGCTCCAACGCATGGCCGAGCACGCGCGCCAGGACGCGGCCCAGGGCAGCCTGGCGGCGGCGCAAGCGCGGCTCGGGGCGTTGAGCCGGATGCTCGATCAACTGGACGGCGCGGCCGGGGCGATCGCGCATCAGCGCGCGGCGATGGCCGCGCTGCAAGCGGCGGAGAAGCGGCTCGCGGCGCTGAACGCGCTGCTCCGGCGGGAGGCGACACTGCTCGATCACGCGCATCTGCGTCTCGGCCAGATGGGCGCGCTGGCGCAGGGGCAGGAGGCCCGGGCGGCGGCGCAGGCGATCGCGCGCGGCGCCGACGCGGTGGAGCAGCGCGCGGTGCGCGACGCGCTGGCGGGGATGGCGGGCCAGCCGGGCGGGAAGGCGCCGGGGATGGGGACGGCGCTGCGTGCCATGGCGGCCGCCGAGGCCGCGTTGGGCGGCGGCCGGGACCGGCTCGCCGCGGGCGCCGAGCAGGCAGCGATCGCCGCGCTGTCGCAGGCCGGCAAGGCGATGGGCCAGGCGCTGGCGCAGCAGGCCGGGGCGCTCGGGAACGGGGCCGGCATGTTGCCGGGGCTGGGGAGTGCCGGGCTGCCGGAATGGCTGCCCGGCCTCGGCGGCGATCCGCTGGGGCGGGAGGGGAACCAGGGGCAGGTCGATCCCGCCGCGCGGGTGTGGCTGCCGGCGGAGCAGCGGCTGCGCCGGACGCGACGCATCGAAAACGAATTGCGCCGCCGGGAGGGTGAGCCCAGCCGGCCGCCGGAGGAATTGCGCTACATCGACCGGCTGCTGCGGCAGTTCTGATCGCGGCGGAATCAGACTCCGTCGCGGAACCCCGCGTAGGCAACCTCCGTCATCATCCCGGCCGCCATGTGATAGAGGTTATGGCAATGGAACAACCACCGCCCGGGATTGTCGGCGTCGAACGCGACGCGCACCCGGCCCATCGGCGGCACCAGCACGGTATCGCGCATCGCGCCGGACTGGATTGTTGCGTTGAGCGCGACGACCTGGAAGCGATGGCCGTGCAGGTGCATCGGGTGCGCCATCATGGTGCGGTTGACCATGTCGAGCTCTACCCGTTCGCCGTGCGCAACCATCAGGGGCTGGCGATTTTCCCAGGTCCGGCCGTCGATGCCCCAGCGAAAGCCGCGCATCGTCCCGGTCAGGGCGACGCGCAGCACCCGGTCGGGCCGGCGCGGCGGGAGCGGCGCGGCGGCCCGCAGACGGCGTTCCAGCGACAGATCGGCCGCGCCGGCGGGCGCGGGCGCGGCCTCGCCGAGCCGCGCGATCCGCGCGCCTGGCGTCGCCAGCACGATGCCGGTGCGCCGGCGGTCGCCCTCGCGCGTCGCGAGGATCGGGAAGGCGCCGCCGCCGCGCGGCAGCCGCAGGCGCACATCGATGCGTTGGCCTTCGGAAAGCGGAAAGCGGCGGACCGATAGCGGATGGGCCGGATCGCCGTCGGCGGCGATCGCGTGCGCCGCCAGCGCGCCGATGTCGATCCAGAACGCGGTCGCCGCGGCGGCATTGATGAGGCGCAGGCGCACCGCGCCGCCCGGAGCGACGCGCAGGATTTCGGGGTCGCGCAGGGTGCGGTCATTGGCGAGGTAGGCGTCGAAATCGATGTCGTTCAGGTCCGTCCCGCCCGGGGCCGCCGCCTTGTTGGCCGCTGCGTTGTTTTCCATCGGCATCGTCATGCCGGGCATCGTCATGCCCGCCATGCCGCCCCCGCCGCCTCCGGTAAGGCCGGCCAGGATCTCGCGCGGGTCGCGGAAGCTGAAATCCTGCAGCATGACGACGATCTCCTGCTCGTCGCGGCGCAGATCGTCGGCCGTGCGCACGATCAACGGCGCGGCCATGAGCTGTTGCAATTCCAACCCGTGATGCGAATGCATCCAGTAGGTGCCCGGCCGCGGCGCGTAGTCGTAGCCCCGGTCCGCGCCCGGACCAATCAGGGATTCGAGGCCGGTTTCGGTGACCCCGTCCTGGCGCACCGGCGGGGTCTGGCCGTGCCAATGGATAATCGTCTTCCCGCCGGCGCGGTTACGCAGATCAACCGCGAAGCGCTGCCCGGGCGCGAGCGCGAGCCCCGGCCTGCCGTCGGCGGCGTGGATGCCGAACACCGACGCCGGCTTGCCGTTCACCTCCAGGCTGCGCCGCACGAGCGTCAGGGCCGCAACCGGATCGGCCGCGCGGGCGGGCGGTGCCAGCGCGCCGGCAAGCAATGCGGCGGCGCCCCGCGCGGCCTGGCGCCGAGTGAGGGGGATCGTCATGCCCTGCCTCCACGCTGGCGTGTCACCTTGTCATGCGCCCGATCGCGGTGACCAGTTCATCGACCTTGCGACGCTGATCCTCCAGGTCGCCGGAGGCGAAGGCGTCCGCGACGCAGTGCCCGACATGGTCCTGCAGAACGAGCTCCTCCACCTTGTGCAGCGCGGCCCGCACCGCGGCGATCTGGGTCAGGATGTCCACGCAATAGCGGTCCTGCTCGATCATGCGCAGCAGGCCGCCGACCTGACCCTCGATGCGCTTGAGCCGGCTTGCCGCCGCGTCCCGCGCCTTGGTGTGCATCGCGCCCCCTTGTGACCGTACCCGGGAGGGGTATATAGGAAAGCGCGAGCACTCGGCAAGTACGAACGCCGCCGTGAGCGGCGCCGGACGACGGAGGCCACGACATGGACCATGCGAACGAACACGGCGCGGCAGCGGCGGAACGGGTGAAGGACCCGGTCTGCGGCATGATGGTCGATCCCGCGACCTCGAAGCATCGCTGCGAACATGCCGGGACCATGTTCCATTTCTGCGGCGCGAAATGCCGGGAGAAATTCGCAGCCGATCCGGCGCGCTACCTCGCCGCGGAGAAGCCCGAGCCGCCCCCCCCCGCCCCCTCGGGCACCATCTTCACCTGCCCGATGCATCCCGAGATCCGCCAGGACCATCCCGGCCCTTGCCCGATCTGCGGCATGGCGCTGGAGCCGCTCGAACCCTCGGCCGAGACCGGCGAGAACGCCGAACTGGCCGCGATGCGCCGCCGGCTCCGGGTCGGCGCCGCACTGACCGCGCCCATCGTCCTGCTGGCGATGGCCGCGATGGTGCCGGGCGTGCATCTGGAGCATCTCGTGCCTATGCGGCTCTCGGGCTGGATCCAGCTCGTGCTGGCGACGCCCGTCGTGGTCTGGGCGGGCGGATTCGTGTTCGTCCGCGGCTGGCATTCGGTGCTGAGCCGCAACCTGAACATGTTCTCGCTGATCGCGCTCGGCACCGGCGCGGCCTATCTCTACAGCCTGGCGGCAACGCTCGCCCCATTCCTGTTTCCGGCCGGGTTCCGCGGCCCGGACGGCAGCGTCGCCACCTATTTCGAGGCCGCCGCGATGATCACGGTCCTGGTCATCGCCGGCCAGGTGCTGGAACTGCGCGCGCGCGACCAGACCGGCGGGGCGATCCGCGCGCTGCTCGCGCTGGCGCCGAAGACCACGCGCCGCATCCGCGCGGACGGCGCGGACGAGGAGATCGGCCTCGATCGCGTCCATCCCGGCGACCGGCTGCGCGTCCGTCCCGGCGAGGCGATCCCGGTCGATGGCGTCCTGCTGGAAGGTGGCGGCGGCGTCGATGAATCCATGGTCACCGGCGAATCCCTGCCGGTCGCGAAATCCCCCGGCGAGGCACTGATCGGCGGCACGGTGAACGGCACCGGTGCGCTGGTGATGCGCGCCGAGAAGGTGGGCGCGGAGACGGTGCTCGCGCGCATCGTTGCGATGGTCAGCGCGGCGCAGCGCTCGCGCGCGCCGATCCAGCGGCTGGCCGATCTGGTGGCGAGCTGGTTCGTCCCCGCCGTGGTCGGCATCGCCGCTTTGTCCTTCGTGCTGTGGGCGATCTGGGGTCCGGCGCCGGCGCTGGCCTATGGGCTGGACGCGGCG
>JAKAZN010000186.1 GCA_021815835.1 Pseudomonadota bacterium | reverse complement strand
CCGCATCCCGGCCGCGGCGAGGCCGGTGGCGAAGCGGGCAAGCTGGGTGCCGTTGGTGGTCAGGGTCAGTTCGTCGAGCCCGCCCTCCGGCCCCAGCCTTGCGCCCAGACGCTCGACCAGCCGCATGACGTCGCGCCGGACCAGCGGTTCGCCCCCGGTCAGGCGGATCTTGCGCGTGCCGAGGCGGATGAAGGCGCCGGCGAGGCGGTCGAGTTCCTCCAGGCTGAGCACGTCCTTCTTGGGGAGGAAATGCATCTCCTCCGCCATGCAATAGACGCAGCGGAGGTCGCAGCGATCGGTGACCGAGACGCGCAGGTAGGTGATCGCGCGGCCGAACGGGTCGAGGATGGGCGGAGCCTGGGTCATGGACATCAGATGCACCGTCCGGGGCGGGGCTTCAAGACGCCGCGGCGTGCGCCGGCCGCAGCACGTTGTTCGGCCGGCGATCGCCGGCGAGCCAGCGCGCGAGCTCGGCATGTGCGTCCGCCCGGCGGCGTTCGGCGATCACGGCGGCATCCGGTGGATCGACGGTGAATTCCACGATCAGCCCGTCCGGGGAGGTGGCATAGGCCGACCGGCAATAGCCGTGATCGGTCTCGCGCACCGGCTCGCGCGCGGCATGCAGGCGGGCCACGATCGCGTCGTAGGTCGCGTCATCGACCTTGAAGGCGATGTGGTCGAAGTTACGCACTTGCGGGGGATGGTCGGTGATGCAGAGCCGGTACACCTCCGGATCCGCGAACTGGAAGAACGCCAGCGCGCCGCCGTCTTCCAGCGCGAAGAAGGTGTGGCACATCGGCGTGGGCTCGCCGCTGAGGGGGTGGCGGATCTCCTCGCACCAGGTGGCGGCCAGCGGCAGGCCCAGCGTGTCCTCGAAGAAGCGGCGATTGGCTTCCTGGTCGGCCACCACATAGGCGTGGTGGTGCAGGCGCTCGGGCAGGCGGGGCAAGGGCGGCATGGTGGTTTCCTCCGGGAACTTTTCATCACCATAGGCCCGGCCACGCCGCCCGGCCAGCGCTTGCCCCCGGGCCGCGCCGGCGGCAGGGTTGCGGGGTTGCGACCGGAACCCGCATTGCCATGCCCACGCCAGCCTCCACCGCCCGCCCCCCCGAGCACCCGCCCTGGCCCCCCGGCCTCACCCGCGTGCCCTATTGGGTCTATCAGGACCCGGCGCTGGCGGAGGCCGAGCAGCACCGCCTGTTCCAGGGACCGGTGTGGAATTATCTCTGCCTGGAAGCGGAAATTCCTGAACCGGGCGATTGGCGGACCAGCTTCGTGGGCCGGATGCCGGTGGTGGTCGCGCGGACCGAGACCGGCGCGATCGCCGCGTTCGAGAACCGCTGCGCGCATCGTGGCGCGCTGATCTGCCTCGATACCGCCGGGCGCGGCGCGAAGGACTTCACCTGCGTCTATCACGCCTGGCGCTACGATCTGCGCGGCGTGCCGCAATCGGTGGCGTTCGGGCGCGGGATCAACGGCCAGGGGGGAATGCCGGAGGCGTTCTGTCTGCGCGATCACGGCCCGCGGCGGCTGCGGGTGGCGGTGTTCTGCGGCCTGGTGTTCGCCACCCTGGATCCGGACCTGCCCGATTTCGCCGCATGGATCGGCCCCGAGATCGCCGCGCGCATCCGCCGCGTGCTGCGCCGGCCGGTGGAGGTGATCGGGCGCTACACCCAGGCGCTGCCGAACAACTGGAAGCTCTATGTCGAGAACGTGAAGGACACGTATCACGCGAGCCTGTTGCATCTGTTCTTCGCCACCTTCCGGATCACGCGGCTGAGCCAGGGCGGCGGGGTGATCGTCAGCGCGAGCGGCGGGCACCACGCGTCCGCAACGCGGATGCCGGCAGCCGGGCCGGATACCAGCTACCAGGGCATGCGGTCGGACGAGCCGCAGTTCCGGCTGCGCGATCCGCGGCTGCTGGAGGTCGCCGATGAGTGGGGCGACGATATCCAGTTGCAGATCCTGAGCGTGTTTCCGGGCTTCATCCTGCAACAGATCCATAATTCGGTGGCGGTGCGGCAGGTATTGCCGCGCGGGGTGGCGGAGACCGATCTGCACTGGACCTTGCTGGGGTTCGCCGACGATCCGCCGGAATTGCGCGCGCTGCGGCTGCGGCAGGGGAATCTGGTGGGGCCGGCGGGTTTCGTTTCGATGGAAGACGGCTGCGTCGGCGGCTTCGTCCAGCGCGGCGCGGCGGCGGCCGGCGCGGCGCAATCGGTGATCGAGATGGGCGGCGCGGAGGCGGTTTCGCAGGAAACCCGCGCGACGGAGGCGTCCGTGCGTGGGTTCTGGAAACACTGGCGCGCGGTGATGGGGCTGTGAGCATGGCGGGCGATGCGCTGTTGCGGCTGGCGCGGCTGAACGCGGCCTATGCCGATGCGATCGATTCCGATCGGCTGGAGGAATGGCCGGGGTTTTTCGTCGAGGCGTGTCGCTACGTGATCACCACGGCGGAGAATCATCGCGCCGGGCTGGCGGCTGGCCTCGTGTGGGCCGACAGCCGGGCGATGCTGGACGATCGGGTGGCGGCGCTGCGCCGGGCGAATATCTTCGAGCGGCAATGCTACCGCCACATCCTGGGCCTGCCGCTGCTGCGCGGGGAGGCGGACGGCGTGGCGACGGCGGAGACGCCGTTCCTGGTGGTGCGCACGATGCGCGACGGGCGGATGGATCTGTTCGCCGCGGGGCGGTATCTGGACCGGGTGCTTCTGGCGGAGGCACCGCTGTTCGTGGAACGGATCGCAGTGTGCGACAATACGCGGTTCGATACGTTGCTGGCGCTGCCTTTGTAGCGCGCGTTCACACCCCGCCGGTCACGTCGATCGTCACGCCGGTCACGAAATCCGCGTCGGCCGAGGCCAGGAACGCGATCACCCGCGCCTGATCGGCCGCCTCCGCCACCCGGCGCAGCGGCGTGCGCGCGATCTCGGCGGCCCGGTCTTCCGGCGCGCGCTGGTTCCAGTGCGGGCGGATGCGCTCGGTCAGGGTCAGGCTGGGGGCGATCGCGTTCACGTTGATCCCGTACGGGCCAAGCTCGCCGGCGAGCTTCTTCGTCAGCGCGATGATCCCGCCCTTGGCCGCGGCATAGGCGGCGGAGCTGGACACGCTGAGACCGCGCCCCGCGATGGAGGCCAGGTTCACGATCTTGCCGTGCCGCTGGCGCTTCATCACCGGAATGATCTCGTGGCAGAACAGGAACGTCCCATCCAGATTGAACGCGATCAGCTTCTGCCAATCGGCCAGGCTGAGCTGCTCCATCGTCGCCGCCGGGCGCGCGATCACCGTGCTGCCGCCGACCGCGTTCACCAGGATGTCGATCGTGCCGAACGTCGCCGCTGTCCAGGCGACCGTCTCGGCCACCTGCGCGGGATCGAGCGCGTCGGCGACGCGCCCGGCCGCGCGCCCGCCGCCCTGTTCGATCGCGCCCAGCAGATCCCCGAGGCGATCCGGGTTGGTGTCGATCGCGACCACCTGCCCGCCCTCGGCGGCGATGATCTCGGCGGTGGCCCGACCGATGCCGCTGGCGGCGGCGGTGATCAGGGCCACGCGCCCGGCGAAGCGGCTCATTGCCCGGCCTCCGCCGCGATCGCGTGGGCGAAGGCGTCCAGGGTGTGCGCGATATCGGCGTCGTCATGGGCGAGCGAGACGTAGTATTTGCTCTCGCCCTTCAGCACGCCGCCTTCCCGCAACGCCCGGTTCACCCGCCGCGCGCGATCGGCATCGGCGCGCAGCACGCCGCGATAATCGTGCGGGGCGGTATCGGCGAAGACGATATCGAACAGCGGCGGCTCGCCCAGGATCTGCGCCGGGATGCGCGAGTCGCGCAGGATGCGCCCCATGCCGTCCATCAGCGCGCGGCCGGTGGCGAAGACTTTCTCGTAGGCGCCCGGCCGGCGCAGCACGGCAAGCGTCGCCAGTCCCGCCGCCGCCGCGACCGGGTTGCCCGACAAGGTGCCGATCTGCATCAGGAAGCGCTCGGAACCCACCGTCTCGCGGTCGAACAGGGCCATGATGTCGGCCCGGCCGGCGATCGCGGCCAGCGGGAAGCCGCCGCCGATGATCTTGCCGAGCGTGCAGATATCCGGCGTGACCCCGTAATAGGCCTGCGCGCCGCCATAGGCGAAACGGAACCCCGTGACCACCTCATCGAAGATCAGGGGGATGCCCAGTTCCGCCGTCACCGCGCGCAGCCGGGCGAGGAAGCCGGGCGCCGGCGGGATCAGCCGCTGGAAGGGTTCGACGATCACGCCGCCGAGTTCGTCCTGTCGGGCGCGGATCAGGGCTTCCGCGGCATCGGCGTCGTTGAAGGGGGCGATCAGCACCTCGTCGGCGGCACTGGCCGGGATGCCGGGGGAATCGGGGACGGGGCGGGGGAAATTGCCGGGGCGGCGCGGCGCGAGGCTCATCAGCGACCAGTCGGACATGCCGTGATAGCCGCCCTCGAATTTCAGGATCTTGTCGCGCCCGCGGAAGGCGCGCGCGAGGCGCATGGCGTAGGCGTCCGCCTCCGTTCCGCTGCTGACGAAACGAACCTGGTCGGCGCAGGCGACGGCATCGACGATCTCGGCGGCGAGGCGGATTCCGGGTTCGTTGTTGGCGAAGAAGGTGGTGCCGCGGGGAAGCTGTTCCTGCACGGCGGCCAGAACCTCGGGATGGCCGTGGCCCACGAACATCGGACCCGAGCCGAGCAGGAAATCCACGTATTCGTTGCCGGAGATATCGCGCACCCGGCCGCCCTGGCCCTCGGCGATCACCAGATCGCCGGGCACGTTGCCGAAGGTGCCGCCGGGCAGGACGCGGCGCGCGGTCTCGATCAGGGCGCGCTCGCGCTCACTGGGGGGAAGATGGGTCATGGCGGTCTCCGGGCTGGGAAGCGGGGGGGAGCAGACCACCGGCGGGACGGGTGGGCAAGCGCGGTGGCGGTGGCCTTGCGGCATGCTGCCAGGGGCCCCTTCTGACCAGCCGCGGGGAGCTTCGTGATCGCCAGCGTCCCGTCATGCGCGGGAGGCTCGCGGGACGCCCCCCGTTGCGGATTTGCGACGACAAATTCCTTGACACATGGCCGAGAGGCGGCCTTTCTGGGCGATGCCGACGCGGCGGGATCCCGGGCGCGGATGCGCGCGTTGGCCCAGGGACAGCGGTGAGGAAAACGACATGCGCA
>JAKAZN010000185.1 GCA_021815835.1 Pseudomonadota bacterium | reverse complement strand
AGCGCGACGATCGGCTCAAGATCGGCGGAACTCATCGAGCGCACCGGCAGGCGATCATGCGCGAGCGATCGCGCGGGGTCGTTCCGCGTCCGACTGTAGTCGGTTTCATTCCCGTCGGTCATATCCGGCGTAGCCGGCCCGGCGGCGGGGAGCGGAGCGCCGCTGGGACGCTCCAGCACGATCCGCGGCGCCAAGGCGAATCCGGTGCGGGCGAAAAAGCCAAGCAGCGCGGGGTCCGTCCAATCCACTTGGGTCGCGAGCTCGCTGATTCCACGCCCGCGGAGCGCGGCGGCGAGGTGCCCGAGCAAGGCCCGCCCGACGCCGTGGCCACGGGCCAGCGCGGAGTCGACGCCGATCGCATCGAGCGATGCCTCGCGCGACGTCGCTCCGAACTCGCCTTCGGTGATGCGCGCGAAGACGAAGCCGGCGAAGCTGCCGCCGCGCTCCGCCGCGAAGGCCGCGAAGGCCGCCGGATCGCGCGCCGCGTGATCGAGCCGACGGGCGAAAAACCCCTCCCGGGCACGGCCGGAAGACGCAAGATCGATCGCGACCAACGCGCCTAGATCGGCGCGGTCGAGCGGGCGCAGGCGCAGCCCCTCCGTCAGGACATCCGTCGCGGCTTCCATCTCCTGTTCTCCCGGCTTGGGGTTGCGTGCTCAACGCGATTCCGCGAGCACCAGCGCCAGCCTGCCATCCGTTTCGGGATCGAGCAGGTCCTCGAGCGCCGGCAGCAGACCCATCTCCTCCTTCTCGATATGCGCGGCGAGCGGGCCGGCGAGCGCGCCGCCGGCGGCATGGAACGCCGCCCAGGTCGCGGGATCGAAACCTCGGGATTCCCCCTGCCGCGCGCACGCGGCCAGGGTATGCGCGCAGGGCAGCAGGCGCGCATGTTCGTCAGTCAGCAGCTCCACCATCTCGGTGGCGCCAGACGCCGCCAGCAGCGGGAAAAGGTGGGTTTCCTCGAACGCGAAATGCGGCTGCAGATCCGCCGTCACGGCGCGGGCCAGCGCGCGCAGCAGGGAGACGACCGGGGGACCCGCGGCATCCGGCGGCGCGGCGGGACCGTGCCGGCCCAGCAGCGTCTCGAGCCGCGCGAGCAGCGCCAGGGTCGTCATATGTTCGTCGTGCAACGAACGGGCAATGTGGGTTTGCGTCATGGCGTCGCCGCGTCGGCCAGATGGCCCGCCAGACGTTCCGCCAGCGCGGCGGCGACCCGGCGGCGGTACTGCGCGGCCAGCAACGTCGTGCGCATCGGCGAGACCTGCTTCTGGACCAGCTTGCCGAGCCGTTCCCGCCAGCCGGCATCGACCGGCGCGCCGAGCAGGGCATCGGTTCCCGCCAGCAGGAAGGGGCGGGAATTCGTTCCGGTCAGCGCCACGCGCAGACCCGTCACCCCGGTCCCCTCGAGCCGCAGAGCGACGGCGACGCCGGCGAGCGGGAAGTCGATCGCGCCGCGCGCGCGGGCCTTGGCGTAGGCCGCCGGCCAGGGATCGGGTGGCACCAGAACCCGCAGCAGGAACTCCCCGGGAGCCAGAAGCAGATGCGCGGCACCGTCTTCGGCGTAGAGGTCCCCAAGCGGTTGGCGGCGCAGGCCGTGTGGCCCGGCGATCTCCACCTCGGCGCCATGGGCCAGCAGCGGGGCCGCGAGATCGCCGCTGAACGCCGCGTGGCACCGCTTGCCGGTCGGTGCGACGTGGCAGATATCGCCCCGGTGCTTCATGCAATAGCCATTCGCCTCCCGCCACCAGGCGGAGCGATTGTAGAACAGGCATCTGGTATCGAGGCAGAGATTGCCGCCGATGGTGCCCGCCTCGCGATGCGCCGGCCCACCGACGGCGAGCGCGGCGGCGGCGAGCGCTGGATAGGGTCCCGCTACTGCCGGATGCTCCGCGAGTTCCGCAAGCCGCACCGCCGCGCCGAGCGAAAGCCCCAACGGGCCGGCGGCGATCCCATGCAGCTCGGGGATATCGCGCAGGTCGATCAAAGTGCCCGGCTCGCCGATCCCGTGGCGCAGATTGGCCATCAGGTCGGTGCCACCGGCAACGAAACGGCTACCCGGCCGCGCGCCGGCGGCCACGGCCGCCGCCACCGAACGCGGCGTCAGGACCCGAAATTCCGGAAGCCCGTCCATCACGCGACCTCCGCCAGGCTCGCGGCCAGCCGCCGTTCGCGCCGTCGCTTCGCGAGCGCCTCCAGCAGCCGATCGGGCGTGACCGGCAAATCATCGACCCGCAGGCCGATCGCATCGGCGATGGCATTCGTGAGCGCGGGCAGGAACCCGGCGAGCGCGCCCTCGCTTGCCTCCTTGGCCCCGAACGGCCCGTTCGGGTCCAGGCTTTCGACGATGTGCAGAACGATGGGCGGCGAATCGAGAATGGTCGGGACCCGGTAGTCCAGCAGGCTGGCATGCACGGCGAGACCGTTTTCGTACCGGGTTTCCTCACCCATCGCCTGGCCCATGCCCATCCACACCGCGCCCTGGATCTGGCCCTCGACCGCGAGCGGATTGATGGCGAAGCCGCAATCCTGCGCCACCCAGACCTTCTCCACCGCGACCATCCCGGTATCGATATCGACTGCGACCTCGACAACCTGCGCAGCGTAGCTGAAACCCATGGTGGCGCCGACCGCGCCGCCCTTGTGCTTGCCGCCCTGAAATTCGATCGGGCAGGTGAAGCTGCCCTTCACCGTGATGGCGCCGCCCTCGCGGGCCAGGGCCGCACGGGCGACCTCACCGAAGCCAAGCCCGGGGCTATCGCTGCCGGCGGCCTGGAAGGTTTCGTGCCGGCAGTCGATCGTTTCGGCCGGGGCGCCGAGCTGCTCGGCCGCCGCCGCAACCAGACGCGCGCGCAATTCCCGTGCCGCATCGATCGTGGCATTGCCAACCATGAAGGTCACCCGCGAGGAATAGGAGCCGTTATCCTTGGGCGTCAGCATGCTGTCGGCCGCGACCACACGGATGCGATCCAGTTGGACGCCGAGGATTTCGGCGGCAGCCTGCGCCATCAGGGTACTCGATCCCTGGCCGATATCGGCGGCACCGGTCAGCAAGGTGATGCCGCCGTCGAAATCCAGCCGCAGCTGCACCACGGCGTGCGGCTCGCCGGTCCAGTGGATCGGCTTTGCCGCGCCGCTCACGTAGTGCGAGCAGGCCATGCCAAGGCCACGCCCGGTGCCGAGCTTCCCGCGCCGGTCACGCCAGCCGCTCGCCCGTTCCACCCAGTCGAGACATTCGTCAAGCCCGTAACTCTCGATCCGCAATCCGTTTTGGGTTTGCGTCGGCGCGGCAAGCAGATTCGCCCTCCGGACGGCGAATGGATCGAGCCCCGCCTCGGCGGCCATGCGGTCGAGCAGCGCTTCGAAGGCGAAGCGGACATCGACGGATCCGTGCCCGCGCATCGCGCCGCACGGCGGCAGGTTCGCGTAGACCCGATACCCGTCATAGGCGATCGCCGGGATGTCGTACAGGCCCTGCAACAAGGCGCCCGCGTATAGGATCGTGACCACGCCGTAGCCCGCATAGGCGCCGCCGCGTTGCACGACTTCGCATGCGCACGCGGTCAGCTTGCCCGCGCGGGTCATGCCGAGCTTGAGCCGCGTTTCGGTCTCCGGCCGGCCGCGATGGGTCAGGAACGTTTCCTCCCGCGACAGGCGCAGGGCCACCTTGCCGCCAGCGGCGCGGGCCAGCAGCGCGGCGATGATCTCGAAATTCAGCACCTCCACCCGCGCGCCGAAGCCACCGCCCACGAAAGGCTTGATGACGCGGATGCGGCTCATGTCCATATCCAGGCAGCGCGCCAGCATCAGGTGCACGTAATAGGGCACCTGGGTCGTGCTCCAGATGGTCAGGTGATCGCGGGCGGGATCGTAATCCACCAGCGCGGCGTTCAGCTCCATCTGGGCGTGCGCGACTTCGCCACAGCGATAGACCTGCTCGCGCACCAGGTCCGCCCGCGCGAAGCCTTCCTCCACGTTGCCGAAGCGGTGATGCACCGCGCGCTCGATATTGCCGGGCTTGTTGTCGTGCAGGGCCACGGCGTCGGGTGCGCGGGCCGCATCGGCGGTGAAATAGGCGGGCAGGTGTTCGACCTCCAGGCGGATCAGGCGCAGCGCGCGGGCGGCGGTGGCGGCATCGATCGCGGCCACCGCGGCCACCGGCTCGCCGCGGTAGCGCACCACGTCGCGCGCGAGCGGGTATTCATTCATCGCGATCGGCAGCACGCCATAGGTGGTAGCGCAATCCGCGCCGGTGACGACGGCCCGCACGCCCGGCAGCGCGCGCGCCGCTGCGGTATCGATGCGCAGGATGCGGGCGTGGGCGTGCGGGCTGCGCAGGATGCGCCCGACCAGCGCGCCCTGGGCCGGCAGGTCGGCGGTGTACTGCGCCTGGCCCTTCACCTTCTCGATCCCGTCGATCAGCGGGGTGGGCACGCCCACCACGTCGCGTACATTGCGGATCGTGCTCATGGCGCGTCCCTCGCGGCTTCCTGCACCGCCTCGATGATCTTCACGTAGCCGGTGCAGCGGCAGATATTGCCGCCGAGGGCAGCGCGGATCGCAGCCTCATCCGGGGCCTTGTCGCGGCGCAGCAGCGCCTCCGCGGCCATCACCATGCCGGGCGTGCAGTAGCCGCATTGGGTGCCCAGGCGTTCGTGGAAGGCGCGCTGCAGCCGGCTCATCCGCCCGGCTTCGGCCAGGGCTTCGATGGTTTCCACATGATGGCCTTCGCATTCCTGCGCGCGCGTCAGGCAGGCGAGGCGCGGGCTTCCGTCGATCAGGACGGTGCAGGCACCGCACTCCCCGCCGTCGCAGCCGCGCTTGGTGCCAGTGAGACCCTGTGCCTCGCGCAGATAATCCAGCAACAGGACATTGTCGGCCACCAGCGCCGCGTGGTCGGTGCCATTGAGGCGGAAGAGGCGGACCCGGGCGCGGGACGGTCGCGGCGATGTTCTTGCGTGCGTCATCCGCATCCTCCTGTCCGGGCCGGGATCGGCCTAAAGACGCATTCCGATGCGTCTTTTACAAGGGAGGCGGCGCGGCGCCTTGATCCAGATCAAGCCGCCGCGCCGGTCACCATCAGGGTGAGATGTCGTCCAGCAGCCGGTCCTTTGTGGACAGGCCGAACTGGGCGATGATCGCGGCCACCACGAGGAAGCCGCCGATCAACAGCATTGCCGACAGCACGCTGAGATACGG
>JAKAZN010000184.1 GCA_021815835.1 Pseudomonadota bacterium | reverse complement strand
TCGGGCTGAACACCGTCACTGCCGGGCATTTCAGCGGCACCGCGGGGGTGAATTTCACTTCCACCGGCGCCGGCACGGATAACGCGGCGGATATCGGGGCCGGCAGCGGCAGCGTGAACCTGACCGGCAACGTCTATGCCCAGGCGGTGGCGAACGTGACCACCACCACGGTCAATTTCGGCGTGGTGCATGTGGGCGACACCGTGACGCAAGGGGCGATCGCGGTCACCAACGGCGCCGCCGCCGTGGCCCTGAACGACACGCTGGTCGGCGGCGTCGGTTCCATCAGCCAATCCGGCGGAGCCTTCTCCGCCGGCGCCCCGATCGCCGCCGGCGGCTTGGCCGCGGGGGCGGGCGGATCGGTCGGCGTCGCGCTGAATACCGCCTCGTCCGGAACCTTCACCGGCACCGCGAACCTGGCGCTGGCCAGCCACGACGCGCAGTTGGCGGATCTGGCGCTGAGCGCCTCGGGCGTGGCGCTGTCGGCCACCGTCGATAATTACGCGGTCGCGGGTTTCACGAAGACCTCCGGGTCGGGCAGCTTCGGTGTCAGCGGCAGCGCGTTCAGCCTCAATCTCGGCACGCTCACGCAAGGCAGTGGCAGCGTCGCCACGACGCTCGGCGCGGGCAACCTCGCCACCGGCCTCGCCGACCTCCTGGACGGCAGTTTCGCGATCACGTCCGGCGCCGGCGATTTCGGCCTGACGGGCCTCAACGCCTTCACCAATCTGGCTGCCGGGCAGGTCACCAGCCTGTCACTTGGGTTCGACCCGCTCAGCCTCGGCCTGTTGACCGAAACGATCGCGCTGAACGCGACCGGGCATAACGCCAGCGGCTACAATGCGAACCAGATCGCCACCTTGACCATCACGGCCGATGTCACCTCCAGCGGCACCAACCCGGTGCCCGAGCCCGGCTCGTTCGCCTTGCTCGCCAGCGCGATCGCCGCCCTGGGCTGGGCCACGCGGTGGCGCCGGCCGCGCGCGGGGCGCGGCGCATGAGCGAAACATCCTCCCCGCGCGGGGTCCCGCCGCGGGTCGGCTGGGCGTTGGTCTGGATCGCCAGCCTCGCACTGGTGTTGGCGGTGGTGAACATCGGCCTGCAACTCGACGTCCAGGCAGCGCGGAACGCGGTCAATCAGCGCCAGGCGTTCATCAATGAAACAGCGGCGGTGGGGCGGATCGACAGCGCGCTGGTCCGCGCCCTCGCCGTCCAGGCCGCCGAGCATCACGACGCACCGATCACGGCGATGCTCGCCGCTGCCGGGGTCCACTACCAGTTGCACCCCACGCCGGCCACGCCAGCGCCGGCGGCCGGGATGCATCACTGATGCCGCCGCCCCGCCGCCGCGCGCGTCCGCCGGCCCTGGAATGGTCGGCGCTGATCCTGGCGGCCGGCTTCCTGGTGGCGAGCGCATTCCAGACCGAGCAGCTCATCGCCGCCCGGGTCGATCTGTCACGAATCGACCGCAGCCAGATCCCGGCCATGCGCCAGGGCGAGTCGGTGCGCCACCAGCTCGAGCAACTGGCCGGCGCGACGGCGAAACTCGCCGCCGAGGGCAACGCCAACGCGGCGACGGTGGTCGCCGAGATGAAGCGTCTCGGCGTGACCCTGCACGAAACGAAGAAGCCCTGAACCGCCCGCTTGCGTCAGTGCGGCAGCCCGGTCACCGCCAGCGATCCCACCAGCACCAGCGCGGCCAGCGCCACCGCGACCAGGAACGGGACGATATGATAATGGCCGGTATCGGCTGGACGGAATTCGGTTGCGGACATCGCGGAGCCTCCCTCACATGGCGATCAGGCCCCCAGCCTGAAGGCCGCCCGGCGCGGGCGCGATGATCTGAATCAAACGGTCAGTCCTGCTGTCCTTCTTTCCCAGGCCGAGGAATCTCATCCAGCGCGCGCTGCTCCCCCGCTGCCTCCGCCGCCCGCGCGCGCCCCTTCTGTTCCTCGGCCAGCGCCTCCGCCGCCCGCATCCCGGCCCGCGCCGCCGCCAGGACCGCGCGCGCCAGCGCGACCTCGCCCTCCGCCGCGTCGCGCGCCGCCGCGGCCGTGCCCAGCCGCCGGCGCGCTTCCCGCAGCCAGCGGCCGAACGCCTCCACCACCGTATCGTCGCCGGTCAGGGCCGCCGCCGCGTCGGTCTCCCGCGCGATCTCGGCCTCCAGCGCCGCGACCACCGCCGCCGCCGCCGCTTCGTCGGCCAGCGCGGCGGCGAGCTCGTTCAGCGCGGTGTCGCGCGCGAGCTGGCGCAGCCGCAGCACCGGGGCCAGGCGATCACGTTCCATGCGGCTCCAGTGCCGCGCCCAGCGCGGCGAAAGCCTGATCCAGGCCCGACCGCTCGGCGCGGTCCTGGCGCAGCATCGCCTCGATCCGCGGGGCGAGCGCCACCGCCTCGTCCACCGCGGGATCGGTCCCGGCGCGATAGGCGCCGAGCCGGACCATGTCCGCCATCTCCGCGTGCAGCGCGAGCACGGCCCGCGCGCGCCGGACCAGGCCCGCCCGCTCGGCGTCCAGGCAGCCGGCGGCGGCGCGCGAGAGGGAGCGCAGCACATCGACCGCCGGGTAGCGTCCCGCCTCGGCGATCCGACGTTCCAGCACCACATGCCCGTCCAGGATTCCGCGCACCGCGTCCGCCACCGGCTCGTTGTGGTCGTCACCTTCGACCAGAACAGTAAATAAAGCGGTGATGGCGCCGGGCTCGCCACCGGCCATGGGGGCACCCGGCGGGACCGGCCCGGGACCGGCGCGCTCCAGCAGCAGCGGCAGTTCGGCGAACACGCCGGGCGGATAGCCGCGGGTGGCGGGGGGTTCGCCGGCCGACAGGCCGATCTCCCGCAGGGCGAGGCAATAGCGGGTCACGCTGTCCATCAGCAGCAGCACCTGGCCGCCGTTCCGTCCCTTGCCGTGGTCGCGGAAATGCTCGGCGATCGTCATCGCCGCGTAGGCCGCCTCCCGCCGCAGCAGCGGCGGCGCGTCGGAGGTGGCAACCACCACCACCGCGCGCGCCAGCCCCTCCGGCCCCAGTTCGTCTTCCAGGAATTCGCGCACTTCCCGCCCCCGCTCACCCACCAGCGCGAGCACGGTCACGTCCGTCTCCGCCCCGCGCGCCAGCATGGCGAGCAGGGTGGATTTGCCGATCCCGGAGCCCGCGAACAGCCCGAGCCGCTGGCCCTGGCGCATGGTGGCGAAGGCGTCGATCGCGCGCACGCCGAGGCCGAGCGGCGGTCCCAGCCGGGCGCGCGTGGCGGCTTCGGGCGGGGCGGCGCGCACCGGACGCAGGACCGGCCCCGGCGGCAAGGGCCCGCGCCCGTCCAGCGGCCGGCCCAGCGGATCGATCACCCGGCCGAGCCAGGCCGGGCCGGGGGCCAGCATCCCAGCCTCCCCGATTCGGATCCCGTGCGGCGTGGTTCCGTCGGGATCGATCCGCGCCGGCACCACGACCGCCGCGCCCGGGCCAAGCCCGTCCAGCTTGCCGAAGGCCATGGCACGGGCGATCCGGTCGCGAAACCCGACGATCTCCGCCAGTACTGGGCCGCCGCCGCCGCGCGGGTGCAGCCAGAGCCGGCTGCCGATCGCGGTCTGGCCGGCCACGCCGGCGATTTCCGCCATCAACCCCGACAGCCCGGCGACTTCCCCGCGGAGCGCGACGGGGGGAATGGCGCGCAGGGCGGCGCCGGCGGCGCGGAAATCCGGGGCCAGGGTCATGGCGGGGGCGACCGGCGGGCTGGGAGAGAGAATAAAAGAGACACGCTTCTCATTATACGACGCATCCTATGGGCGAAGCGGGGTGGTCTCAGCCGATGTTCGGTTTATGTTCATGGCTGTCCAGCTCATTCCGCACTCTGATGCGCCTCTTTGATGAAAATTCTATAGCCAACCACACGCCATGGTGGTATAAGCACACCTATAAGTTGTGGAGACCCAGCCCATGCGCGTTCTGCTCGTCGAAGATGACCTGACCGCCGCCCGCGGGATCACCATGGTCCTCAAATCCGGACAAGCGGTGGTGGATCACGCGGATACGGGGGAGGAGGCATTGGAACTCCTCCGCCATTATGAATACGATCTGGTCATCCTGGACCTGATCCTGCCGGACATCGAAGGCTATGAGGTGGTCCGCCGGATGCGTCTGGCGCGCAACAACACGCCGGTGCTGGTGCTCTCGGGCCTGTCGCGGCCGCAGGCGCGGGTGAAGGCGCTGGGGATGGGCGCCGACGATGTGATGAGCAAGCCGTTCGACCGGGCGGAATTGCTGGCGCGGATGCAGGCGGTCGTCCGCCGCAGCAAGGGGTTCAGCCAGCCCACCCTGCGGCTCGGCCCGGTGCAGCTTAATCTGGACAGCCGCGATGTGCTGGTGCACGGCCAGCCGGTGCACCTGACCGGCAAGGAATACGCCATCCTGGAACTGCTGGTGCTGCGCAAGGGCATGGTCCTGACGAAGGAGGCGTTCCTGAACCACCTCTATGGCGGCATGGACGAACCGGAGATGAAGATCATCGACGTTTTCGTTTGCAAGCTCCGCAAAAAGCTGGCGTTCGCCGGCGCCGGCAACGTCATCGGCACCGTCTGGGGCCGCGGCTACACCGTGCGCGACTTCAACGAGGCCGCGGTGGTGGCAAAAGGCCCCGCCCGGCAACTCACCGCCGCCTGACCATCGTCCGGAGGCACAACGGACGAACCCCAAAAGAAGAAAAGCCCAAGGGGGCGGGAGGTTGCCGTCCGTGCGTGCGTCAGCCGCCGCCCGGGGTCGCGTCCGCGCGCGCCAGGGCGCCCGGCTCCGGCAGCCGCGCCACCAGCAGCACCGAAGGCGGTGTCGCGAGCGCACTGATTTCCAGCCCCGGCCGATGCGCGCAGAGCCGGGCGCCCAGCGCCAAGGCATCCTCCGCCGCCCCCGCGCCGCCACCGAGATCCAGCACCACCGTCCCGCCGGGACGCAGATGCGGCTCCAGCAGCGCGAAATCGCGCAGCAATCCCGCGGGTCCTTCGTTCCCCGCGATCAGGCCGAGATCGACCGGCCCGCCGAGCAGCGCCGCCGGGTCATGGTCGCGGAAGAACGCCGCGACCGGCATCTCGAACAGCAGCAGGAGCGGGATGGTCGCGGCCAGGTCGCGCTCGATCGCGAAGTCGGGCGCAACGGCAAGACTCGCGCAGCGCGCCACCGCCAACGTGCGGTCCGTTCCGGTGCCAGATCGGAA